>CALIIW010000124.1 GCA_938018185.1 uncultured Saprospiraceae bacterium | reverse complement strand
CTCCCTTCCAATCCAAAGCCAACCAAAGCGATCTTTTTAGAACGAAGACTATCCTTTACTTGCCTTTGCGTAAACTTCATGGACCATTTTTTTAAAGCTCGGATTTAGCTTATGCTTTTTATCAAATTGATTTTTGATCGCAGTAATTTCTTTTGCACTTGCAAAGGAATCTGCATGTTTCTTCTTATAGGCTTTTAATAGCAACATAGAATTGAATGCCTCCGGCTCCAATTCATATAAACAAGTGATGGCAACATTTACTTCATCAATGGTACCAATGCATTCAAAAGGCTTATGTTTTGAACGACCTATTAATTCTTCAAAAGTATGTTTCAAACTTTTTTTCAAAAACAAATTTTCTCCAAAAACATTGCTGGTTTTTTCTATTCCAATTTTTGCGCTAAGCAAAATAAAAACAAACAAACATTTTGAACAATCACAGCACCAAATGTCTCGCTTACTCCCTACATTGCAACTTTTAAAAATCTTTAGATTTTTCGGATTAGAACTAAAGATACTCACTATCTGAAACTCATTAATTGGTCTCAATAAACTAAAGTATAAAAAACTAGTAGAGACGTATCTTTTTAGATAATTATTAAAATCATTTTCAAATTCATAAGACTTTGAATATTGATGATTTATATTAGTTCCTAAGATGGTAGGTTCATTTGCAGAAGACTCATTGGACAAGATGGTATATTTCGCTCCGATCACCACAGAAACCAAATTGCTATAAAAAGCCAACATTGCAGAAAAAGGGGTATGCCCATTCAAATATCCTCTTGCATTGAGGTCTAACAATGCAGGATCAATTTTTCTTTTTATAAAGACGCATTCCTCCTTCCATTTTGTTGTAGCAGCTATTGCTGAATCTTTTGCTGCCTTTGTCGGGTTCATCAAAAGATAAAACTTTCTCGCCTTACTGCGTTTTAAAATTTCAATGCTTGCGAGAGAATCCTTTCCCCCGCCTACAGGCACCAAGTAGGTTTTCTCTTTTGACTTAAGTTTATTATTGACGGCGTACTTATGTTTGCTTGTAGCTTGAAAATTTACCAATTGTTCTTGACCGATCTCAATACCATTTAGATATAAGTATTCTCCCAATCCTTGGTAGTATAATTTTTGCCACCAGGAAGACTGACTCTTAGTTAATGCCCTATGTTTAACAATTATAAGTGGTGAGCATACTGCCTTCCAATAACTTATCATTTCTATCATTCCAATTTGAAAAACCAAATTGTCAATAAGTTCCTTTTTACTGGCAGTCATCTTAGACAGATCGAACTCCTTAGGAAAACTAATTGTTGATGCTGGTTGAAAAATAATATCTCCAGAAGTGAATTTAAAACTGACTTTCAAGTTCGAGCCTTTGCAAAACCAGTTATGCTCTTCATAACAAAATGATGGATACTGCTTTCGCAAAAAAGCAAAACGTTTTTTCTTTGCAGGCATTTGTTTTAATTCTAATGCCATTAGGCGTATTTATTTTTCTTTGTGAGAATTGCAGGAAGTGTATTTAAATCTAAACCACCATATGCCCCAGAAGACATTAAAAGTAATACCGTATCTTCAAAATCGATGTGATCCAATAAGAAATGTAATTCAGAAGATGAATTTGTAATAAACAAATCTTTCCGGCCAAAAGATGCTCTCACAAGATCTCCAGACAAATCCGGCATGCGTTTGATCTTCATCGCCTCTGGATCATAATGTACAATGGCTACATCTGCGGCGTCCAAGGCATCTTTATATTGAGGAAGAAAAGAAGCGCTCAAACTAGAATAAGTATGGAGCTCCGCAAATGCCACTAATTTTCTATTGGCATGTTTTTCTTTCACGGCTTTTACTGTAGCTCGAACCTTTGAGGGGGAATGCGCATAGTCTTTATAAATTAATAAGCCATCCTTATCAAACAATAACTCTAATCTCTTTGCTGCGCCTTTAAAGTTCGCAGCAGCTTCATAAAATTTATCTGAATCCAATCCAATAATTTTAGACACCTTTTTTGCTGCACACAAATTCTGCATGTTGTGCTTTCCAAATATTGGCGTGCTTACATTTCTATCAGAAAGCTTTAGAAAAGTCTCGCCATCAATATTTTCAAAAGGATGTGCTTTATACGGAATGAAGCGATCTCCATCTTTTAATATTTCTACCAGCGCATTCAATTGTGGATTTTCCTTGCAATAAATAACTTTGCAATTTTTATCTAAACTTTTGATGTAATCTTCAAATACTTTTAGATAAACTTCTTCTGTTTTAAAAATATTTGCATGATCCCATGCTATGCCTGTTATGATCGTTATGTCTGGATGATAATGAACAAATTTTGGTCTCATATCATCTGCAGAAGTAGGATACTCATCCCCTTCTATAACTACATACTTTGCTTCCTTACTCAACTTCACAGAACCTTCAACACCTTCAATCTTGGCACCGACCAAATAATCGCAATCCACTCCTGATGATAGCAAGGTGTGTATAATCATAGAAGTTGTAGTCGTCTTCCCATGACTACCTGCTACTACAATTCTGATCTTGTCTTTTGCATGTTCGTACATCAACTCTGGAAAGGTCACTAACTTCAAACCTAGTTCTTTCGCCGCTGCCAATTCAGAATTATCTCCATGAGCGTGTTTGCCCAAAACCACTAGGTCTAGATCCTTATTTATTTTGGTGGGAAACCAACCAAATTCAACAGGGCAAATACCTTCTTTTTTTAGATTATTAAGTGCCGGATCAAATATAACGTCATCAGAACCAGAAACTTCGTGTCCTTGTTTTTTTAGTTGAATGGCGAGCTGGTGCATGATGCTGCCGCCTATAGCGATGAAGTGAATTTTCATGGTGTGAATATAAGGAAAATATAGTTTGTGCAATGAAAATGTTGATTCTCTGCTGTCTATGATAAGTATGGTTAATTACTGCTCTTCAGATAAATGAACGATTGTCATCCTGATGAAGACGCAGCCGATTCGAAGGATTCAAAACGCCTTGCAATATTAATTTCGATTGAGTTGCCGAAGGCAAAAACGAATAGAGAAATCTGCACAAGATTAAAAAGTCTATTCCATTTAAGAACAATTCTAAGTTTGGAATTTGTTTCCAATAAAGATATAGATCAATAATAATTAACCTTTTCATATCAACAACCTTATAAGATTTCTCCACTGCAGTCCCTAAAAGGGCAGGCGAAATTAATTTTGAGTTACAATCGTGATCCCGCGACTCCGCTGGCGCTGGGCTATCTAATGACAACTTTTGATTTTATCTACTAAATAGCAATAATGTTTGTTATGGAAGCTTGTCATCCCGAGAGCAGCGGCAGCGAAACCGAGGGATCCGTAAAGCACCACGTACAATAATTTTGCCTTTTTAAACTCACTGACAATCTTGTGATTCCTCCATTCCGCTGCCGCTTCAGTCCCCATGGAAAAGGGGCAGGCGGAATGACAAATTGCTTCAAAGAAGTAACATTCTTGTCATTAAACTAAATTTACAAACGCAGCATTGTTAAGAATCTCGGGATGACAATCTAATCTTTCACAATTTTGGTTTAAAACGGTTGCAATTGTAATAAAAGGTCGTTTGCTAATTGCGATTCCTAAAAATATATCCCACTCCGTAAAACGAATTCCCTCAAAGCCATTATCTTGCAGCACAAATAAAATCATGAAAAACCTATTCTATATAGTATCGATTATTTTCATTGGCGCTTGCTTATTCTGTAATACTAAACTTATTCAAGCTGGTTCAAGAATGAAAGTGCAAAAGGAAAACTATGCGGACATACTAAACTTCAAAGGTCGGTTTTTGGACCCACAGGAATGGATGGGTGAAGAGGCAGAAGCAGTGAAATTACAACAGGCTGCTCAGATTCAAAAGAAAGTGGAATTGTACAAGGGAAAAAGCAAAACTTACTTATGGATCATTTTAGGATTGAACGTAGTATTCCTTGCTTTTGTATTTTTCACCTACAGCTTGTATAAGAAGTACCTTGTTTTAGGATTGTTATGTTCCGCATTAATGTGCTTGCATGTAGGCTTGATGTATCCCATGCTTGAGATCATGGCATTTGAACGAGATTTAGATATTGGAGAATTGCCAATCAAGACTAAGGTGATGGGTATAAGTGTAGACTTAAAAGTGAGTCAGAAGTTTGACGGAGACATGGTCTTTTATTACCAGAGCAAATCAGTTGTTGAATTGGTCCAGGTTTTATTCCAGCAAAAAAATTGGATTGTCGGCATATCTATTATGGCCTTTAGTATACTATTTCCATTGTTCAAGCTATTTGGTACGATTGGGATTTTATTTTCCGACAAGATTAAAAATTCGAAGTTTGTAAACTTTTTTGTAAAGCATGCAGGCAAATGGTCCATGGCAGATGTTTTTGTCGTATCCGTCTTTCTAGCATTTCTAGCTTTCAGCAATATGCAGGTTGGCATCAAGACAGAGAGTAATGTTCTATTAGGCTTGTATTTCTTCCTAGCCTATTGTATTCTATCTATGCTCAGTTCAGCATACATTGATAAGGACATCAATTTAATGACGAGCTAACTTATTTCTGCCTTTTGCCTTGCTAATAGTTAGAAAGAAGAAGAGGTAAATAAACTCAATAATGGTAAATGGCCAAAGCAAAGAGCCAAAAGCCTTTCATTAGTGACCTTAAGCTCCTTTCTCGTCTTATAGATGTTATTATTATTCATTTAATTCAAATTTAATAAACATGTTCGAACAATTAAAGCGTGTTGCAATGCAACAATTAATGCAGAAGATGGCTGGAAATAGCCTAAACGAAGCTGCTACAAGCGAAACTGCAGAATGGGGTGCAAATTCAATCGTACAAACAATCCAAGAGAAGTTAGGAGCTGGTGACATCAGCCAAGTAACTGATTTATTCTCTGGAGGAGGAAATATGGAGTCTAATGGTATTTTTCAAGATATCACTGGAAAGCTTACAGAAAAATTTCAAGCACAAGGAATGACAGCTGAAGAGGCTCAAAATGAGGCTAAAGCAACTGCTCCTGATTTAATTAACAGTTTGAAAGATAAATTCCAATCAGACAAAGCAGAAGATTCTGCTTTTGATTTAGGAGGTATCGCAAACTTGTTAGGAGGTGCTGGAGGTGCTGGAGGCGCATTAGGAAATGCAGGTAATATCTTAAACGCTGCCAAAAATTTGTTTGGTAAATAACTCTTAACAGACTAAGATATACAGCTATAAATTGGCGTTCTTTCTTCGGGAGGGACGCCTTTTTTATTGTAAAAAAGCCCAGGTTTATTGGGTTCATCGTAATATTGCAATATTACTTTGAAAAAATCTTCTTAAAAAAGCCTCCCCCTTCTCTCTCCCCAATCACCTCAGTCGAGTATTTATCCTACTTCATCGAATTACTAGTCCTCCCAAGGTACTATGTATTGCATAGTAATTCTTTTCCGCTTATATTTAATTCATGGATACAAAAGTAAAAAAAGCTCCCATCGAAATAGCGGAGGCTCAGATGCGCAAAGGTGTACTTGAACTATGCATTCTTTCTATCATCGCTGAAGGCGAAGCATATCCTTCAGATATCTTAAAAAAATTAAAGGCTTCAAAAATGATAGTGGTAGAAGGAACGATCTATCCTCTATTAAGTAGACTAAAAAACGCCGGCTTTTTAAGCTATCAATGGAAAGAATCTAAGATTGGACCTCCAAGAAAATATTTTAAAATAACAACAGAAGGAAAAGCATTTCAAGCTGGATTGCATAAAAATTGGTTGACCCTTTCAAAAGCTGTAGACAGCGCTTGCAAACCAAAGAAAAAAGTTAGCACTAGAAAAACTTCAAAAAAAATAACCAAATAATATGAAAGACGTTAAAAATATAAATTTAGGTGGATATCCTTTTGTGATTGATCTTGATGCATACGTTACGCTAGATCATTACTTAATGACTATTGAAAAACACTTTGCAAGAACTGCTGGTTTTGAAGACATCGTTTCTGACATTGAATCAAGAATGGCAGAAATTTGGAAGGAAGAATTTTCAGATAAAAAAATCATCACAAAAGATGATGTCGAACTTTCAATTTCTGTAATGGGAAGGCCAGAAGATTTTGGTGCAGAGACCCAGTACGAAGATGACTACAATGATCTGCCTCTGACAGAATTCAACTTTGGCAGAAAACTAATGCGAGATCCTCAGGACAAGATACTTGGAGGTGTTTGTTCTGGCTTAGCGGCCTATTTTGGAATTCCTGATGCCATTTGGATAAGAGGCTTATTTGCTGTATTATTCTTTACAGCTGGTTTTGGATTGATTCCTTACATCATTCTATACTTCGTAATGCCAGAAGCTAGAACAGCCTCTGACAGATTAGAAATGCGTGGTGAGGACATCAATGTGGATAGCATAGCAAACGAAATTGAAGAAGGCTTTGAAAAGTTTACAGATAAGGTGACTGAGTTTACGGATAAGATTTCGAAGAAGAAGTAAAAGTTCGTTGATGTTGTTCGTTCTTCGTTTTGCTCTGCAAAGAATTCGACAATCAACGACTTTCTATGTACGATGTACATTTTTGAATCACATAAACTATGAACTAAACTAGAGTAACCATGAACGATTTTCTATAAACTACGCTCTGTAACGTAGAGCACCAATTCCTCTAGAGAATCTTTCGCTGGAGACGTTGGTAGTTCCTTTAAAATTTCGAAAGCGTCAGATCTATATTTGTTCATTATTTTTTCCGCGTATTCTAAGCCGCCACTTTTACGAACAAATTGAATTACTTCATCCACTTTTACTTTATCGGTATTGTGTTTTTTGATAATTTTGATGATGCGTTTTTTATCAGAATTGCTAGCATGATCCAAAGCATATATCAAAGGTAAGGTCATTTTCTTTTCTTTAATATCTATGCCCAAAGGCTTACCTACGTCAATGGTTCCATAATCAAATAAGTCGTCTTTAATTTGAAAGGAGATTCCAATTTTTACTCCAAACAAACGCATACTTTCTATCACCTCTTTATCGTCTGTCGTGGAAGCCGCTCCAGCTGCACAAGCTGCCGAAATTAAGGAGGCCGTTTTTCCTTGTATAATATCAAAATAAACAGATTCTTTAATATCGAGGCGTCTTGCTTTTTCTATTTGTAGCAACTCGCCCTCGCTCATTGCCTTGACGGCTCTTGAGACTATTTGGAGCAATTGGTACTCTTCATTGTCAACTGCTAAGAGCAGTCCTTTTGACAAAAGATAATCCCCTACCAAAACAGCTATCTTATTTTTCCATAGCGCATTGATGGAAAAAAAACCTCTTCTTTTATTTGCCTCATCTACAACATCATCATGAACTAAGGTTGCAGTATGCAAAAGCTCTACCAAGGAGGCGGCCGTGTAAGAAGACTCATTTATCTCTCCACATAGTTTTGCAGATAGAAAAACAAACATTGGACGAACCTGTTTCCCTTTTCTTTTAACAATGTATCTAGTAATCTTACTTAGTAATGGAACAGGTGAATTCATACTATCTCTGAACTTCTTCTGAAAAGTAATCAGTTCCGAAGCAATAGGTTGTTTAATACTGTCCAGAGATTGGACCATAATAGTGTCTTTTAACGCTTAGTACAAATAATGTATGATCAAGCTGTAAGATAATCATATATTCAACAACTATAAAGCAAATAGGTTTGGCAAATAAGAGCTTTAATAGCTTGCTATTGTGAGTATTTTTATCCCTGAGTTTGGCAAATACTATCAAAAGATTTAGGACATTATCAAATATAAATGATATTAATTCGCCGAAAGGCAATACTTTTGCAAACAACTTAGTAAAAACCATCACATAGTTAACCTTTATCAATTCATAGAGGTATAATAACTAATCATATATAAACTAATTTATGAGTCAAGATTGGGACATAGGAAAAAAAAGTAAAAAAGGAATCGTAGCCAAAAAAGAATATGCTGTTCTTATAGGCATAATTACCATGCATCAAAATGAAGGTATGGTTACAGAGTACTTAGATGAGTTACAATTTCTTGCATTGACGGCTGGCGCCGAAACAAAAAAGAGATTTACTCAAAAGTTAGACGCTCCTGACCAAAGAACTTTTGTTGGAAAAGGAAAGCTTCAAGAGATTGCAGAGTACATCCAAACTCATAAGGAAATCACAATGGCGATTTTTGATGATGACCTTAGTGGAAAACAAGTGAGCAATATTGAAGAAATATTGAAAGTTAAAATATTGGATCGTTCCATGTTGATCTTGGACATCTTTGCAGAACGTGCTCAAACAGCTCAAGCAAAAACACAAGTAGACCTTGCACAAATGCAATACATGTTGCCAAGACTGAGAGGTATGTGGTCTCACCTTGAAAGACAAAGAGGGGGAATTGGTATGAGAGGTCCAGGTGAAAAAGAAATAGAAACGGATAGACGTATTGTTAGAGATAAAATTGCGCTTCTCAAAGAGCACCTAAAAAAAATAGATAAACAAAATGCTACCCAAAGAAAAGGTAGGGGGAAAATGATTCGTGTATCTCTAGTCGGCTATACCAATGTTGGCAAGTCTACCATTATGAATGTTCTCAGTAAGTCTGATGTTTTTGCGGAAGATAAATTATTTGCAACCTTGGATACAACGGTAAGAAAAGTTGTTTTTGGCTCAATGCCATTTTTACTTTCCGATACTGTAGGATTCATAAGAAAGTTACCTCACCATTTAGTAGAGAGTTTTAAATCGACTTTAGATGAAGTTCGTGAATCAGATGTAATTATACACGTTGTGGACATGGCTCATCCACAATACGAAGATCAGATAAATACAGTCAATAAAACATTGACGGACTTGGGAGCCATTGACAAGCCTACGCTGTTTATTTTCAACAAAGTAGATTTGTACAAAGAAAGATATTTTGACGACCTACTTGATACGGCAACAAGAGAAGAACTTTTAATTGAGCTCAAATCAAGATTGACAAATACTTATGAACATGACATCGTTTTTGTTTCTGCTTTGAAAAAAGAAAACATCCAAGAACTTAGAGCAGTCATGCAGAAGAAAATAGAAGTTCAATACAACATTAGATATCCATATCAAACAAAATCCTGGTAAGATGAATAGCATACTTTCAAAATATGCCAAACTGTTGGTAAATTATTGTTTAGAGATTAAACCTGGAGAAAAGTTTTTTATTCTAACTTCAACACTAGCAGAACCTTTGGTAAAGGAGATCTATAGAGAAGCATTGATTGCTGGTGCCAAGCAAGTTGAAATTGAAATGCAGTTTCAAGGAAAAAACAGGATTTTTTTAAAAGAAGCTAATGACGAACAACTACAGCAGGTTTCTCCATTGTATAAATTGGCAATGGTAGAATTTGATGCCTACTTGGCAATCAGGGCGCCCTACAATTTAAGAGAAGGCGCAAACAATGATACTGAAAAAGTAAAAAAATACAAAGCCAGTAGAGCAGCTCTAAACGAGATCTATTTTAAAAGAACGGCCACTAGAGATTTAAAAAGATCACTATGCCAATACCCAACGATTGCCTCGGCTCAAAATGCAGGCATGTCCTTAGAAGAATACGAAAAATTTGTCTTTAATGCCTGCAATTTGTATGCTGATGATCCAACAGCAGAATGGTTGAAAGTCAGAGAAAAACAACAAAAAATCGTTGATCTTTTGAATGGAAAAAAAGACATCCATTACAAAGGAAATGGCATTGACATCAGTTTTAAAACCAAAGGTAGAACTTGGATCAATTCTGATGGCCAAACCAATATGCCTTCTGGTGAGGTATATACTTCCCCTGAAGAAGATTCAGTAAATGGGGTAATCAATTTTTCCTACCCAGGACTATATATGGGTCAAGAGGTGGAAGGTGTTACTCTTTGGGTCAAGGATGGATACATAGAAAAATGGGAAGCAAAGCGTGGCAAAGATTTTTTAGACAAGATCTTCAACATGGAAGGTACCAGACGTTTTGGGGAAGCAGCTATTGGAACAAACTACAACATCAAACAAATGACCAAGAATATTTTGTTTGATGAAAAAATAGGTGGAACCATTCACATGGCAATTGGTCAATCCTACATGCAATGCGGTGGCAAGAACAAATCTTCTGTTCATTGGGATATGATTTCTGACATGACAGATGGTGGCCAGATCTTGGCTGACGGTGAAAAGATTTATGAGAATGGTTTATTTTTGTTTTGAGAAAAAGCAACAAGTTTCTTTTTGCTTTTTCGCTTACCTGATTATTTATACTTCCTCCCTTGGATAACTATTAAGCATGTTTCAGTGTTAAGTGGAACACCTTGACTATACCTAAATCCGGAAATTTTACTCATACTTTCAGTCTTTCAAAAGGAGCGCACTTCAGACCTTTGTTCCCTTTGTGACATGGTACGAAAAAAATTATTTTGGACTAAAATCTATAATTTTAAGAAACAAGGATAAACCAATATCGTATCACTGTAAATAATATAAAGAAAAAAAAAGTTGACTCAAAGTTATTTTTCAACAGTTACTTGATTAACATTATTATTCAACTGCTGTTTAATTTAATTCTAAAGATTTTTTTTTGTAAAAAATATTATTATTTTGGCATTGGATTTATTTTAAATCATTAAGTTCCAATCTATTCTAAAATTAAACCGATAGCGCATTCTAAGGATGATGGTCTTATCTTCCTTTCAACTAAAATGTCTATCTCAAAAAAATATTACCAAACAGCACAAAACCCCTTTACTTTAATTACAAAGTGAAGATTCAACATTATTGATTGAATGTTAGCTCATTCTTTGAATAAGAATCTGTTTATTAATATATTTTTTTAACCCCAGGCTTACCAAAAACCAAATGAGATAGCCTGCCAAAATTACCAAAATGAAAACCTTAGTATCACTACTTATGCTGTATTGTATTAGTATCCTTTCATTACATGCATTTGCCACATCAGAGGAACATCTCGATATCAAGACAGGATTTCCTATATGATTAAGATTGCGAATCAATACCATAATTTTAAGATTTTACAAAAACTGAAGAGATCTAATAATATGTAAGTCTATCATTCGATATACTACTCCAGCTTCTTTGTAACTCTAACCAACTCACCTAAACTTAAAACTTATCAATCGATATTAGATTGTACTGGCTTTGCTATGCACGCATGTGAACGACTTCGTAGGTACAATTAAAATTTAAAGGTTAAATCCATGGACCCATTATATATAAAACTAAAATTAAACCAAGATGAAAATCATTAAAAAAAATAACCGATTTAATTTACACCTAAGCGTAATCTTAGCGCTTTTCTTTCTCAACTATATAGATGTTAGCGCACAAATAGCAGGTTGCATGACACTAGACAACAACCATCCATGTGCAAATTCAAGTGGAGGCATGAAAACATCTTGCATTAGTCTTACAGTAACAAATTCCGACTTACCCAGTGATGACTGCACCGATATTTGCATCACTGCAACAAATGGATGTGGTGGTTCTAATCAACCTGCAGCCCTAAGTTTTTACGATATGTCCTGCAATCCTACTGGCAACGGTGATTGTATATCCTTGTCCTCACTGCCTACTTCTTTTGTCATTTGCAAAAATGGGGCCGGAGGGCAAATTTCAGTCTCCTCTTCTTTTTTGGGTTGCTGCGAATTTAACTACACTTGTGGCTCTTCCAATTTGGGATCTTACTCCTGTGGCAATTTGCCTCCTAGCGATCCAACCGATCCAGCTTATGGAATAACTATTTTAGAACATTGTGGCACTTTATCTTATTCTATATCTGATAATCAATTAGTAAATTATTGTGCAGCTACAGATTATACAATCACAAGAACAATTACAATAACCGATTCTGATGGTGCAACTGTAATAGGTAATGGCACTTGTACCTATACATACACAATTCAAGTAGAAACACCACCTGTCATAGCGGGCTGTCCTACAGACAAGGATTTCGCCTGTGGCGTAAATGCAAGTTCAGATATAAGCAACTGGCTGTCTGCTTCAATGATTAGTATTACAGCAAATTCCAGCGATGATTGTGGTATAGTTAATATTGAAAATAATTATACTTCTCCTCCCGCTACTAGTTGCGCTGGTACAGGAGGCTCAACAGTTACTTTTACTGTATCCGATGCTTGTGGATATACAAGTGTATGTTCAGCTCTAATAAGAATAATTGATAGTGCAGCTCCGAATATTGACACTGCAGCAGATGATCAGGTCGTTGAATGTGACGGGGCCGGTAATATGACTCAACTAACGGCATGGCTTAACTCCAATGGTGGTGCTTCTGCCTCCGACGTTTGCGGAAGTGTATCCTGGTCTAATAATTATAGTAGTTTAAGTGATGGCTGTGGTGCCACAGGATCTGCTACTGTGGTTTTTACTGCTTCTGACGATTGTGGAAATACAGGACAAACTTCTGGCACATTTACTATTGTAGATTCCAACCCGCCTTCTATTAATACCGAAGCCGATGACAAAACTGTGGAATGTGATGGCTCTGGTAATATGGCTCAACTCACCGCATGGTTAAATGCGAATGGCGGTGCTTCTTCTTCTGATATTTGTGGAAGTGTCACTTGGTCAAATAATTTTACTGCTTTAAGTGATGCTTGTGGTGCTACTGGTTCTGCCAATGTTACTTTTACCGCTGAAGATGATTGCGGCAAAACGGCTACTACTTCTGCTACTTTTACCATTGAAGATACAAATCCTCCTTCTATCGATATCGAGGCAGATGATAAAACTGTGGAATGTGATGGCTCTGGCAATATGGCTCAACTAACAGCATGGTTAAATGACAACGGCGGTGCTTCCTCTTCAGATATTTGCGGAAGCGTAACTTGGTCAAATGATTTTTCAGCTTTAAGTGATGATTGTGGTGCTACGGGTTCTGCTACTGTTACTTTTACCGCTGAAGATGATTGTGGTAAGACGGCGTCAACGACTGCTACTTTTACTATTGAAGATACAAGTCCTCCTTCTATCGATACTGAAGCTGATGATAAAACTGTGGAATGTGATGGCTCTGGCAATATGGCTCAACTTACGGCATGGTTAAATGATAACGGCGGTGCTTCCTCTTCTGATATTTGCGGAAGTGTAACTTGGTCCAATGACTTTTCAGCTTTAAGTGATGATTGTGGTGCTACTGGATCTGCCACTGTTACTTTTAACGCTGAAGATGATTGTGGAAAAACGGCTATATCGACTGCTACTTTTACAATTGAAGATACCAGCCCTCCTTCTTTCGATACCGAGGCCGATGATAAAACTGTGGAATGTGATGGCTCTGGCAATATGGCTCAACTTACAGCATGGTTAAATGATAACGGGGGTGCTTCCTCTTCTGATGTTTGTGGAAGCTTAACCTGGTCAAATAATTTTACAGCCTTAAGTGATGGCTGTGGTGCCACTGGTTCTGCTACTGTTACTTTTACTGCTAAAGATGATTGTGGCAAGACGGCGTCAACGACTGCTACTTTTAGCATTGAAGATACAAGCCCTCCTTCTATTGATACCGAAGCCGATGATAAAACCGTGGAATGTGATGGCTCTGGCAATATGGCTCAACTTACAGCATGGTTAAATGCGAATGGCGGTGCTTCTTCCTCAGATGCTTGCGGAAGCGTAACCTGGTCAAATAATTTTACTGTCTTAAGTGATGGCTGTGGCGCTACTGGTTCTGCTACTGTTACTTTTACAGCAGAAGATGATTGTGGAAAAACGGCTACTACGACAGCTACTTTTAGCATTGAAGACACAAGTCCTCCTTCTATCGATACCGAGGCCGATGATGAAACTGTAGAATGCGATGGCTCTGGTAATATGGCTCAACTCAATGCATGGTTAAATACTAATGCTGGTGCTTCTTCCACAGATGCATGCGGAAACGTTTTATGGACAAATGATTTTGAATGTTTAAGTGATGACTGTGGTGAAACTGGCTCTACAACTATAACATTTACTGCAACTGATGAATGTGGCTTGTCAGCTACAACAGTTGCTACATTTACAATAGAAGACACAAGCCCTCCCTCTATCGATACCGAAGCTGATGATGAAACTGTAGAATGCGATGGC
The DNA here is from genome assembly GCA_938018185.1 of uncultured Saprospiraceae bacterium. Lineage (GTDB taxonomy): Bacteria > Bacteroidota > Bacteroidia > Chitinophagales > Saprospiraceae > JALZVN01. Next base: position 37,350 of record CALIIW010000124.1, on the reverse strand, counting down.
TCTGGTAATATAGCTCAACTAACTGCATGGTTAAATGCTAATGCTGGTGCTTCTTCTACAGATGCCTGCGGAAACGTTATATGGACAAATGATTTTGAATGTTTAAGTGATGACTGTGGTGCTACTGGCTCTACAACTATAACATTTACTGCAACTGATGAATGTGGCTTGTCAGCTACAACAGTTGCCACATTTACAATAGAAGACACAAGCCCGCCAAACATAATTAGACCTGCAATGAGAATGATTGTAGAATGTGATGGTACAGGCAACATTCCTGAATTAGAAGTATGGCTAGAGACCAATGCTGGGGCAATGGCTTCAGATATTTGTTCAGAACCAATTACATGGAGCAATAATTTTACAGGTTTGAGTGACGGATGTGGCGCAACCGGATCTGCAACGGTCACCTTTACAGCGACTGATGCTTGTGGATCGTCAGCTACAACGACAGCAACTTTCACCATAGAAGACACAACACCACCTAGCATGTCAGCTCAAATACCTGACATCACTTTGGCCTGTGGTTCTGATTTACCTGAGCCAGATTACTCAAGTATTTTGGCTGGAGATATTTGCAGTGGCGTAGGCCTTCCAGGATTAAATGAATATTCAAATAATGCAAGTGGATGTCCTGGAGATCCAATTATCATGACTCGAAAATATTACGTCGCAGATGAATGTGGCAATGGTGCGGAAGTCGTACAAAAAATTACTTTCGAAACTGCGCCTGATCCAATCATAACATGCCCTGATCTTCCTGTAGCAGCGGTTTGCTTAGATAGTCTAGATCATAGCTTAGAAGGATTAGATATTTTGGCTTCATGTGGAATTGACTATGAACTCTCCTATGAATTGATAAAAGTAGTTGAGGTAGGAGGCCCACTTTGTGATCTTACTTGTTACCATTATAAATATACAATTACAGATCAATGTGGCAGAACTATGAGTTGTACTAAGATACATGTCATACTAACGCCGCCGCCTTCGTTTACCCAAGAAGCAGAAGATATAGAGTTACAGTGTAATCCATACACAGGAAGTAAAATAGCCGATTGGCTAAATTCAGTAAGTGCTGAAAGTTATTGTGGTGACTCAGAAGTTGTTCTTAGTAACAACTATGATGAAGATGGATTTACTGGAGGCTGTGGAGATGGAAGAACTGGTAGCCAAGTAGTGACATTTACTGCTACAGATGAGTGCGGAAGAGACAGTACTTCAGTAGCCACCATAACAATAATAGATGATGTATCCCCTCATCTTGCACAAGTTGCAAAAGACATGACCGTAAATTGTTCAGAGGATTACCCCGCTAAATTTTCAGCGTGGTTAAACGATCAAGCTGGAGCAATTGCGATTGACCATTGTAGCGAAATAAACTGGACTACAGAACCCGAAGATCCACAAACAACAATTTCATGCAATAAGGAAGAAGCAGGCACCACTGTTAATTTTATTGTTACTGACAACTGCGGCAACAGTGCACAAACTTCTGCAACATTTACTGTAATGTATGATGGGCCACCTGTTCTACTTACAGAAGCAAAGAACATAGAGATAGATTGCGACACAGATGTAGAAGCAGCTATTTCAGAATGGCTTGAGCAAAGAGCTGGAGCTACTGCAGAGGGATGTAAAGAAATTAGTTGGAGGCATGAGCCGACAAATATTTCTTACGAAACTTGTGGAGATGCTACTCAAGTAATATTTACTGCTACTGATGATTGTGGCAGCATGACTACAACAACTGCTAGTCTCAGTGTTGTTGACAAGGTTTCTCCAGATCTTTCAGCAATCCCTGAGAGTCTTACATTTCCTTGCTCGGATGAAATCGAAGCAGAAATTTATGAAAACATACAAGAATTAATTTCTTCAATTGAAGATAATTGTACTTCCGTAAGTATTATCTCTGCAACAGAAGAGTTTATTATCAATGAAAGAGCCTGTGGCAATACAGGTAGTGGTTTCTTCGATTATACTGTCTCTGATGAATGTGGTAATATTTCGGAAGGATCAATCCTCGTAACCTTAATTGATGAAACTCCACCTGTTTTTGGAGACATTCCAAATAATATAGATGAAGAAATTACAGCAACAGACGAATGTGCAGGGGTGACAATAAATTTTATAGACGAAGATCTTAATAGTGGAAATTGTTCCTTCATTAGAACTTGGACTGCAACAGACGAATGCGGCAACACAGCAACAGTCAGTCATACTTTTGCAGGTCAAGTAGGTGAAGCACCGAGATTTGAATATGAAGAATCAGATCTTACAGTTTCTTGTTATGAAGATATAAATCCAAATGTTGTTCAAGTAAATGCTGCAAATGGATTAGCCGATATGCAAATTGAAGAAATATCAAATGATGGTTTATGTAAAGAACCATACTCATCAGTTATCTATCGCTTTACGGCAATTGACAATTGTAGCAACCGTAGCACAGAGGATGTCATATTTAAAGTGCTAGCAGACTTGGAAGCTCCCGTGTTCGTAAGTTTCCCTACTGATCTCACTTTCAAATGTTCAGAAGGTATTGTTTGGCCAGAGCCGATCGTTACTGACAATTGTTCTAATCTAACAATAACTCAAAATACTTGGTTAAATGATGGTGCGGTAGAAGAAAATTGTAACAATGGCTTTGGCTATGATCTTTTTAGAGAATGGATCGCTACAGATGCTTGTGGCAATTCAAGTAAAGTGTATTCTGAAGCTTGGGCTATAACAGATGATTATGTTGGACCAAAATTCGAATTTGTTCCAGAAAGCAAAACTATAGATTGTAAGGAGGAGGTAGCATTTGGTGAAGCAATTTGTACTTCCCAATGTGGAGAGGTCAGTTTAACTTTTGAAGATGAGGTAAATATGGGAGGATGCGAGTCATCCACACAATACATAAGAATATGGACTGGTGTGGATGCCTGTGGCAATGTGGCCATTGCCGAACAAGTGATAAACTTACCTCCAGATACGGAGGCGCCAATTTTCACCTATGTTGAAGATGACAAACTTATCAATTGTGGTGAAGAAATTAATTTCGGCACACCGACCTGTGAGGACAACTGTAGTAACATTGACCATCTAAATGTTGAATTTGTTGATACGGATTTAGAGGAAGGATGTGGCATGATAAGGGTTTGGACCGTAACTGATCTATGTGGAAATATAGCGACTGCAGAACAAATCATTCGGATTGATGATTCTAGCGCCCCTCTTTTTGAAGGAATCGAACTTATTACTTTGCAATGCGGTGAAAATTCAAGTTTTATAGAGCCATCAATTACTGAAACATGTGGTAGCTTCGATCTATCATTTAAAGATCAAGTTGTAGATCAAGATTGCTTTGGCAATAATATCAACGAAAGAACTTGGACTGCCACCGACGATTGTGGTAATGCTTCAAGCTTCGTACAGTTGATTAAATTTGAAGACGATGTTGCTCCAAGCCTTTTTGGTATAGAAGCAACAAAGACGATTTCTTGTGAAGAAGAGATGGAGTTTGATCAGATAGAAGTAAGCGACAATTGCTCAGCTGATGTAGAACTTATTTTTGAGGACAAAGAATTAACAACTCTTTCATGTGAAAATTGTCATAGAATATTTGAAAGAACTTGGACTGCAACCGATGTCTGTGGAAACTTAAGCTCATTTGTTCAAACAATATTTGTTGAGGATTTAATTGCTCCTATTTTTGAGTCTTTTGTACAAGAGCAAATTTTGAATTGTAATGAAGAGTTAGCATTTGTTTTACCAATTGTCAATGACAATTGTAGTGTAGCGAATTTGGATTACCTTGATGAATTCATCCAAGGAGATTGTGCCTCCGGAAAACAAATTGAAAGAACCTGGATTGCAACAGATGATGCTGGCAACCGCACAACACTTGTGCAATTGCTCACAGTAACCGACAATGAGTCACCAATGATATTGACACAATTGGAAGACAAAATTGTTAGTTGCTTTTTAGATTTAAATTTTGATCAAATAGAAGTAATTGATAATTGCGGTGAAGTCGTTATTACAAGTGAGGTACAAAACCAAGGTACAATTGACTGTCCAGATGGAATGGTCCAAATCAAAACATGGACCGTGAAAGATGCTTGTGGAAATGAAGCAACGACAGAACAACGAATTACCGTAAAGGATGAAGAACCTCCAATTGTTTCAGAGATTCAAAGCTTTAGAGAGATTAAATGTAATGAATCTTTTGAATTTGATAGGCCAACAGTTATAGATAATTGTATGGTTTATGAGATAAATTTTGTCGATACCGAAATAGAACATAGCTGTAGATCACTAAGAACTGTAAGAAGAGATTGGATAGCTGAAGATGCTTGTGGAAATCAAACTACAACTTCACAAACCATTTCAATAATAGACTTTGATAGTCCAAAACTCCAAGTGGTACTTAATGATCAAATTTTGTCTTGTAATGCAACACCAATTTTTGACACCCCAGAAGCAACAGATGATTGTTCAGAAGTAAGTGTAGCCTTTGAAGATAGTCAACAAAATACATCATGCAATCAGGATGTTATCTACACACGCACCTGGACTTTCACTGATGATTGTGGCAATGCATTCACCACACTGCAAAACATTTTGGTTGAAGCAGACAAGGAAGCTCCATCATTTGATCCACTAGCAGAAGTTATAGAAATAACTTGCAATGATTCTTTTGAATTTGACATTCCTAATATTACTGACAATTGCAGTCTAAAAGATACTTGGTTTGAAGAGGTAGAGCTTGACGCCGAATGTGAAGGGCTGAGAACGGTTCAAAGAACCTGGTTTGCAGAAGATGCTTGTGGTAATATTTCAAATGTCTCCCAACAAATTGCTTTAGTTGACAAAGAGCCTCCATTGATTACTAATACTCCAGCCAATATTACAATAGACTGTGGTTCTGAAATTGAATTTGGATTCCTTAGTGCTGAAGATGATTGTAGTGAAGTAAGTATAGATTTTAAAGATTCGGAAACATCAAATGCTTGCGATCAAAATACAACTTACACCAGATTATGGACAGTGAGTGATGCCTGTGGTAATGTGGCAACCTACGAACAAAGCATTGAAACTTTGGCTGATATTGAAGCACCTGTATTGCAAACAGTATTGACAAATCACGTCATAGACTGTACCGAGTTTCTAGATTTTGATCTAGCCATATTTGAAGATAATTGCAATATTTTTGATCTCAGTTTTATTGATACTGAAAATACTTCCGCTTGTGAAACAATTAAAACCAGAACCTGGACAGCCATAGATGCCTGCGATAACGAAACAATTGTACAGCAAGTAATTACTATGATAGATGAACAAGCACCAATTATAGAACAGATTGAAAATCTTTATATGACATATGAAGAATATCAGCATCATGAAGAACCTATTGTAAATATTATTGACAATTGTAGTTCGCCTTACTTAGGTGATCTTACTGTAAATGGTGAAGGAAATTGTGAGGAATATTATTATGTGCATAACTATGAAGTGTTAGATGAATGTGGACTGATAAATACAATGTCTTACAATGTTTACATAACAGATCGCGAAGCAGATATTGAAATACTCCCTTATGATGAATTAATTAATTGTGGTGATGAGTTATCCTTGGAATTATTACATCTTTCCAGTTCAATAAATGGAGTAAATTGGTCTATAGAAAATGATGAAAATAATTCTTGGGAAATTTTGTATTCAGACAATTTGGGAGCTAAAATTAAAACAGGAAGCTCTAGTATTACACTTAAAATCCAAGCAACTTCACATTTTGGTTGTGAAACTGAGACAACTCTTAATCTTCATTGCAGAAGAGAGGTAATTTCTTCTATTAAAGAAAAATTACTGCTGGAGGATATTCATTTATTTCCAAATCCAACTGATGATGAATTACTCTTAAAATTCAATCAAAGTGAATCTGCAGACTTTGAATTAGCAATTGTTGATGTACTAGGTAGAGAAATCGAAAATCGTCAATTTGAAGCGGTACGAGGAGAGAACAAAGTCTTTTTTAATGTTAGTGGACTGCAATCGGGGACCTACTTCTTAAGAATACAATCTGGTCTAAGAACAAAAGCTCTGAAGTTTATTAAAAACTAAAGTTTCATTGTTTAAAACATGAGAGGTGTCCTTAATTTGGGCACCTCTTTTTTTGAAGGGAGCGATAGATTAAACATAAATTATCTCTACTTCAAAATGATGAAAAAAAAGGCCCATCAATAAATTGACGGGCCGATATTTTCGAGAATTAAATTACTACTGTTATGTTAAAGAAACATTAACTGCATTTAATCCTTTTTGTCCTTCCTCAACATCAAATGAAACCTTATCACCTTCATTGATTGAAGTGCCGTTTAGTCCATTTACATGAACAAACACATCCTTTCCACCATCGTCTGGTGTGATGAATCCAAAACCTTTTCCTTCGTTGAAAAATTTAACTGTACCGTTAGTCATTATTAAAATATATAAAATTGTAAAGAGGCGAGATAACTTAATTGATATCTCTACCACACTAATATAAACAATGCCTTTGGAATTTTAGTTTCATTTGGACAATTATTTATTTCTTATTTGAAGTAAAGTTTCAAAACACAACTTTGGCAGAACATGAAGCTGCAAAACTACGCAAAGGCCATATTAAGTATGGCAAACCTAATGTCAGAATTTTAGTATTTTTATTTAAAAACTATTTTTATCCAATCTAGATTCTCAAACATCTCGATGATAGCCATTAGAAGTAGAGCTAAATTAAACTAAAATATGTCTTTACCATCTTTAAAATCTTGGTTCAAAGTTAAATAGTCAATCTTCCCATTATGCGCTTTTAAATGATTCAAAATAATAAGACCTTTTCGTATCCTTATATCCATACTCTTTGGTTTGCCTATGATATGAAGCAAAGACCTTTGTCGACCTGGCGTTAAATCGTGAAATAACTTATCGCCTTCTATGTCTTGATATAACAACTCTTGAAATTCTTCCGGCATTGGCATGCCGTATTTACTTTTGTCTTCAACTATTTCAACCTCAACTTTGTCTCCTACATCTACATCTAGTTTTTTTCTAATCTCCTTGTTTACATTAACAAAAAAGTTGCCTTTGCCGGTAGGTATAAACGCAGCTGGATATTCAACTGATTGATTAATTTTTACAATAATTCTCTTTATACCAGCTTTTTTGAAATGGGTAGCAACCTTATCAGGAATGATAAGGTGTACTGCCCAAGTTGGTCTTATTATAGGTTTAAGTTCTGCTTTAAATTTCATTACTTTCTTGTCAACCACCAACCTAACCAAAGCCCACAAATTCCAAATTGTACAACTGCATCAATTAGATATGGTATAGAATTTATTTCAAACCAAATACTATCTATATAAGAAATTGAAAAATATCCGATCAGTCCAACAAATAAAGAAGAAATGAAAGCTGTCATAAAATCTAGATCCGGAATTTTCATTAAGATCCAACAGAGTAAAAAGATAGATACAATATTGATAATTAAACCACGTGTCATATTCATAGGCATGCTCATACTATAAGCCTTTCTGTAACTAACGATGGCCCAAGGCTTGCCTACTAGCTTTGCTCCTAGTGCTTCGGCTTCTTCCATTCCAGCATCTGGTGTTGCTCTCGGAATAAAATAGGTTCCATCCTCTGTTAAATGCTGGGACAGATCCGCAATAATTTTATCCTGATTTGGTGTGTACTGCATGTTTGAATAATGTAGGTTTGTTAAGCCCCAAGCGATAAACTGCCAGAAAAATAATATTAGCCCTCCAACGATGGCACCGATAATCATTTTTTTCATAATAAAAATTTTACTTAGTTAAAAAATGTATTTGGATTTTCTTTACTAGTTTGAAATTATTTTTTTGTTACAATTATACTTTCAAATTGATTTAAAAGATTTGGTCTAATTTTTTCTGCATTTGTCAATGTTGAACATTCCTCAACAAGTGCTTTAAACTTACTTTTTTGTCCAGATTCTTTATACAGTTTCAACCCTTGTAATTGATATAAAAATAAGCTATTTACATTTTGGGCTTCTTTTAAAATTTTTACGGCATGAAGATAAAATACCTCACTGCTTGTATAATCTTTTTGCGCCAAATAGGTCTGTGATTTATTTAAATAAATACTGGCCCTACCTCTATCAAAATCTAATTCATTATAATAATGAAGTGCTCGGTCAGCTGTAGCAATTGCATCATCAAACTGCAAATTTGCGGCAAGCAAGGAAGCTTGATACTTTAACATATTTGCCATTTGAGAAGTATCTTGGACAATTGCGAATGAACTGATAGATCTTTGACAATTAAAAATTGCTGCTCTTAGGTCTTGACTTTTTTCATGATGAATGTTAGCCAGCTGCATAAAATATATTCCTTTTTTATTATGATCTTCATTTTGCTCCGCTTCTATCAGTTTCGCTTCAATGGCTTTGATTTCTTCCTTTAGTGATGCAGCTGTCTGAATTTTTCTCTTATCATTATTTGTAACGCTTTTACCAATGACTTCTCGATCTGTTGCTACATCCCTTGCACTTATCTGTTCGCTTTTATCAGCAGAATTACAAGAGTATAATATAAACAAAGAAAAGATAATCAATAGAATCTTATTAATCATTATTTTTTTAAATTTAGTTTGATTTAACTGCTTCTGCTTGGATAGGACAATAATAAAAAATAGAATCTTCAATTTCTTTGATTAAATCGATTTCCTCAAAAGTTTGTTTCACAAAATTTTCATCTATCATTTTTTCAGCCAATAAATTATCCTTTGCACTCAACAATAATGATTTCCAATAATCAAACATCTTTATTTTGTCCTCAATATTTCTTTTATCGTAATGTCTATTTAAGTTCCTTGTCATTATTTCTCCATAACCTGCATCATGTAGTAAATTGCCCAACTTCATCCCAACTATTGGATCACCTCCCATTCTTTTCTGCAATTCACAAAACTTTCTGAAATATTCCATTTGAAAAGGTGCTGCTGGACTGATATAAAGCGAATCATTATAAACTTCGGTTAAATAAATCCTCCCACCGGGCTTTAAGAATTTTAATAAATTTTTTAAAAGCCTCAAAGGATCTTTCACATGCTCCAAGACCCAAACAATAAAAATACTATCAAAGGATTCTTTTTCAAAAAAGAGTTCATTGCCATCCCCTACATGAAACTGAATTCGATCTTTTAGATGCGGCAATGATTCAAAATCCTTTTTTGCTTTTGTGATTTGAGCCTGATTTATATCTACGGCAGTAATATGAAGGTGCGGATATTTGTTTAATAGAATTTTTGAATGGGCACCAGTGCCACAGCCAATTTCTAGCATCTCTTTGCAGGAGCTTAATTCTAGAAATTCGTAGATCATTTCTTCAAGAAAACCCGCTTGAGCATTTAAGCGATTCCGTTCCTCTTCTGAGTAGCCATGTAAGTATTTTTCTGTTTCCATTTCTTATAATGCTTCCATTTTAAATGAAATTTATCTTTAATTTAATCCCAATATTAAATGTCTTGCTGCGTTGGTCTAATTTTAAGGCTAAAATGTCCTAAAAAAAGACCTCAAAAGGATTGAAATAAATACATTTGCAACCTCTTTTGAAATATTTTGTTTCTATTTATTCAAATGAGAAAACAAAATCTAAATGTATGAATAAATTTATTCTAAGTATTACTGTTCTATTGATGACTCTGTCACTTTGTGCCCAAGATGATACTAAGTACACCATAAATGGGTATGTAAAAGATGCAACCAATGGAGAAACCTTGATTGGAGCTACAGCGGTTGTCAAAGGGACAGTCAGAGGAGTTGCTACAAATGAATATGGTTTTTACTCCCTATCTCTCGAACCAGGCTCCTATGAAATAGTATACGAGTCCCTTGGTTTTGAGCCTGTCATAAAAACTATAAATCTTACGGAGAATCTAAAAATGGATGTTGAGTTAGGGGAAGACTCGGAGATTCTAGAGGAGATTGTCGTCCTTGGTGAAGCAGAAGATAAGAATGTGACAGAATTGGAAATGAGTGTTAATAAATTGGACATCAGTACCATTAAAAAAATGCCAACCTTATTGGGTGAAGTTGAGATTATCAGAAGCATCCAACTCTTACCTGGCGTCAGTACAGTAGGAGAAGGAGCCACAGGTTTTAATGTGCGTGGAGGTAGTATTGATCAAAATTTGGTTTTACTTGATGAGGCACCTGTTTATAATTCCTCTCACCTTTTTGGTTTTTTCTCGGTATTTAATCCAGATGCTGTAAAGGATGTCAAATTATATAAAGGAGGAATTCCATCAAGATATGGAGGAAGACTTTCATCTATTCTAGATGTAAGAATGAAAGAGGGCAACAGTAAAAAGTTGAATGTAAATGGAGGTGTTGGTTTAATCTTTTCTAGGCTTTCCATCGAAGCACCTATTGCTAAAGACAAGGCATCATTTATTATTGCAGGGCGTAGATCTTATATAGATGTTTTAGCCAAACCTTTCTTAGATGATGATCTTGGAGACATTGCTTTAAATTTCTATGATCTTACTTTGAAGACTAATCTAAACATCAATGAAAAAAACAGGATCTTTCTTTCAGGCTATTTTGGTCGAGATAATTTTGGGTTTGGAGCAGATGCTGGATTCAATTGGGGAAATGCAACCGGTACATTTAGATGGAATCATCTTTTTAGTGAAAAGTTATTTAGTAATGCGACTTTCTACTACTCAGATTATGACTACGAATTGGCTTTTGGAGATGACTCAACCAATTCGTTTAACTGGAACGCGGGCATTACAAACCTTGCCTTTAAACCAGAATTCACCTACTTCTTGAATCCGGAAAACGTCGTCAGATTTGGTGGCCAAACGATCCTTTACACTTTTGCACCTGGAAATGCAGTTGGCATTAGTGAAGGAGAGACCTCTGACATTAGCCTTCCGGAACAAACAGCGATGGAATCTGGAATTTATATTGAGAATGAACAAACTTTAGGCAATTTCAAATTGAACTATGGTTTGCGTTTATCTCATTTCAATTATATGGGTGAAGGGAACGCCTATGAATTTGGAGATGCTCCTGCCGGACAAAGAAGAGCAGTGACAAATGTTACTCCGTATGACAACTGGAAGTCCATCCAAACTTATATGAATTTGGAACCCAGGCTGTCTCTAAAATATCAAGTGTCTAAAAAATCATCCTTGAAGGCAAGCTACATGAGAACCACCCAATACATTCACTTGGTTTCTAATACAACTGCTGCAACACCTATTGATGTTTGGACGCCTAGTACAAATAATATTAAACCTTCTTTGGCAGACCAAGTGGCGATAGGCTACTTTCAAAATTTTGCAAACAACACCTATGAATTAAGTCTGGAAACATACTATAAGAAAATGGATCGACTTGTTGATTATGTTGATGGTGCAGATTTATTGCTCAATGAATTTTTGGAAGGAGATCTGCTAGAAGGGCAAGGAAGAGCTTACGGTTTAGAAATGCAATTGAAAAAAGAAAAGGGCACTTTCACTGGATGGTTGTCCTATACTTTGGCTAGAACAGAAAGACAGGTTGATGGCATCTCTGGTAGTGAATGGTATCCATCTAGATTTGACCAAACGCATAATATAAGTTTGACAGGATTTTATGAATTGAACAAAAGATTGAGCGCCTCTGCCAACTTTACCTATGTTACTGGATCACCTATTAGTTTTCCTAATTCAAGATATGAAAACGGCCCTTATGTCATACCACATAATACCATCAACTCTAGAAACAATGCAAGGATTCCAGATTATCATAGATTAGACCTAGGCTTAACATTATTAGGCAAAGAAAAGAAAAACAAAAGATGGTCAGACGAATGGGTCTTATCCATCTACAATGTCTATAATCGAAGAAATGCATTTTCAATTTTCTTAAGACAACAACAAGAAAGAGCCTTAGCTGGAGAACAGGTCGTAACCGAAGCAATCCAATTTTCTGTGATTGGTTCAATCATCCCTTCTATTTCTTATAACTTTAAATTCAAATAAAATGAACAATCATATAAAATACATACTATATAGTTTTTGCATGCTTGGAGCTGCTTTGTTTTTCTCCTGCGAAGATGTGGTTGATTTAAAATTAGAGGAAGCACCTACTGCTTTAGTGGTAGACGCATGGATAAATAATAAAGCTGAAGCTCAGACCATTCGTTTGACAAATACCGCACCTTATTTTGACGCTTCTCCAACACCAGGAGTTAGTGGAGCGACTGTAGTCGTAAGTAGTGCTACTGGTTTGATCAGAGAATTTACTGACCAAGGAGATGGTAATTATATTTGGACACCTGGTGCAGGAGAAAACATTGGCGCCATTGAAGAAGAGTTTTATTTAGCCATTGAATATGATGGTAAGACCTATGGCTCTTCAACCGTACTAAATGATGTTCCACCAATTGATTCTATTGCACAATTCACGGATGAAGAAACTGCCTTTTCTGAAGAAAGCATTACTTGCAATTTCTATTCAAGAGATTTAATTGGAGGAGGCGATACTTACTGGATCAAAACTTTTAAAAACGATCAATTTTTAAACCAGCCTTTAGAAATAAATATCGCTTATGATGCAGGCTTTTCTGCAGGTTCTGAGATAGATGGATTGGTATTCATAACACCTATTAGAGATGCGATGAATCCAACACCTGAACCAATAGAGTCAGGCGAAAAATTCCCATCACCTTGGGCCGCAGGTGATGAAGTTCGAGTAGAAATCCATAGTATTGATTTGGCTGCATATTATTTCATGCTCATCGTAAGAGACCAACTATTGAATTCTCTAAATGGAATTTTTGCAGAGCCGCTTATTAACACGCAGGGCAACATCGTTCAACTGGATGGAGACGAAGAAGTATTAGGAATGTTTTCTGTAAGTGCTATTAGTGAATTAAGCTATATTATAGAATAGATCTTACTAATCATAAACATGTAAAAGTACTTTTTAAAAAAGCAGCATCAGAGATAGTCCTATGCTGTTTTTTTGTGTGTCTATCTGCTGTTTTGTAATGACATTATACTTTAGGCCTCCAGAGGCGGCGAATACATCTTCCGCATGCGACTGCAAGTCGCAGCGCACACTCTTCCTTTTTGATGAATATTTTGTGGAATTATTGCGTTTAATTTCTACCTATCCTCTTTCAACAAGCTCGTACTCTTTTCAATCAACTTAATGATTATGTAATAAGTTAGGCCAAAACCCAATATTCCAAAAGACTTATTGAGTGTGAAGTCTCCAGTTTTAAGATAACCGGCTATAAAAATAAATACAAAAACAACAATACAAAGATTTAAAATTCCTGCTTTTTCCTGACGAATGATTTTGATCCAGCTAAAGGTATTTGCTGGCTTTTTCCATTTACTTAAAGCCGGAATAAAAGCCGGTGTTCCTTTGGCCCAGCCGACATATGCCTCTCCATATTTCCCTCTCATAAATTCTTCCTCTGCATACATGATTCTTTCATAATACAGCCAATACATCAAAACAAAAGCTACGATGAACCAAATGGTTTGCGTAAAACAAGCAATGCCTAACCACATGAAAAAGTTTCCAACGTATAATGGATGCCTTACCGTCGCATAAATGCCTGTAGAATTAACATCATCTGCGATTTGACCTTCCGTGGTATTTCTACCTGAAGTATTATCAGAGGAATATCCTATCGTAATTATTCTTATTAATAAGCCAAACAGAGATATTCCAATACAAAACAGCCAATAGCCATGCTCGCTTGCTCCTTTAAAAAATTGAAGCTCACTAGTTTGATTTCTAACAAAGACAAAAAGCCCAAGTAATATGATGATAATTGGCCAAAAACTTCTGTATTTGAAGAGCAGGTCACCCTGTGATTTAAATTCTTCCCTTAAGGGCATAATATCTTGTTTACATTTTGAGGTGCAAGTATAGCGAAAATACAAATAATACCATTTGTAAAATGATATATAGTCCTCTGCTAATAAAGTTTCGTATGATTATTGCTTACCATATGTTGAAGTTACTATTGGCAATTAGTCAATATTTTCGACAACATACTAATTTCCCCAATATGAAAAAACTAAACCTATCCATTCTAAGTCTATGCCTAGCGCTCTTGTGCAGCTCAAGCTCCAATAAAAATTACTTTTCCGAAAACTGGAATCTTATAAAACAAAAAGACAACATAGAGGTCTACACGCGGTATCATGATGATTCAGATTTTAAAGAAATTCGAATTATTACAGAATTTGAAGCTGAGTTAGACGATTTTATGGGCATACTAAACAAGGCGGAAGATTATACCAAATGGGTATACAAATGCTCAGAAGGCAAATTTCTAGAAAGATTGAACGAACAAGAATTTATCTACTATACCGTAAGTGACTTGCCCTTTCCAGCAGTAGATAGAGACTTGGTGATACATAGCAAGCAGTGGAAAGACGAGCAAGGAAACATACACTCGAAATCTGTAGGATTACAAGACTACCTTCCTTTAAATTCCGCATATGTACGAATACCTTTCTTTGAATCAACTTGGGACATATTTCCAATTGGAAATGGCAAAATTAAAGTTGATTATAGAGCTATCAGTCATCCTGGTGGATTTATTCCAACGTGGCTGGTCAATATGGCTATTACCACTGGACCCGTAAAAACAATGGAAGGCTTAAAGATTCTTCTAAATCAAGAAAAATAATTTTTCATTTAAACAACTTTAAATACAAGCTATAGTAAAACCATAAATTTAGTGTCTCCAATCTTTTCAACTAATATGCAATAAAACAGCAAATAGGTAATCTAGCTGTCAAGACATTGGCTAATATTCCTTATCTTTATGTTCCTTCCAAAATCTTTTGAAACTATAATCACAAATTCAAAGATCTAAATGTGTCCATGAAGCATTTTCTAACCATACTATTTATATGTTTTTCAACTTGTCTCTTCTCACAACCACAACCTTGTGGAGAAAATCCGGCAATGACATCATTTTGCAATCAAGCTTGTGTGATCTGTGATATTGATGGTTTTACGGGTGTCAATGATCTTACAGCTCAAGGTCAAGGCTTCAGTGGATTCTGTACAACGCAGTATAACAACATGCAATACATTGCATTCATCGCTGGATCCGAATCATTGACAATTGAAATTGATGTTTTTAGTTGCAATGGTGGTGTCAATAGTTTAGAAGTTGGTTTTTTTGAAAGTACTGATTGCGAAACTTTCGATCCAATAACAGAATGTGACACACAGATTCCTCCAAACACAACTAGAACTTTTGAAACAATCCGACCACTTACAGTAGGTCAACACTATTATCTAGTAATAGATGGATCCAATGGAACAAATTGTTCTTGGACATTTAATGTAACAGAAGGTTCAACTAATGTTACGGACATTGAAGATTCGGGAGAAATTACCTTTCCTGAAAGAATTTGCCTTAGTAACCCAACCATTTTTGAAACAAGCGGTGCCACAGGCGCATCATTTTACACTTGGACCTTAAATGGCGTAACCCAATCTGATCAAACACAAGAAATCGAATTAAATTTTCAAGACGAAGGCATTTATGAAATTTGTGTTACTGCAGAAAATGCTTGTAACTCTGGCCCTCAATCCTGTACTGTATTTTTCGTTGATGAACCTGGAGATGTTTTATTCAATGAGCGTGTTTGTGAATCTGAATGCTTCGAATTAAATGGGATTGAATATTGCGAGACAGGTTCTTATATTCAAACCATTAATTTAGTTGAAGGCTGTGATAGTTTAATTTTTATTGATGTGGAAATTTTACCTCAGGCTATTACTGATGTAGACCTTTGGATCTGCAATGGCGAATCTTACTTCATTGGGGCTACCCCTTTCGGGGAAACGGGTTCTTACTCTGAAACTATTCTATCTTCTTTAGAATGCGACAGCTTGGTCAATTTAGAACTTTTAGTAATAGAGTGTGAAATAGTTGGAAGTACTTCTGAAATTCCAGTTGTTTGTAAAGGTACTGCCTCTGGAACATTGGTTTTTTCTGTTGACCAAGGAGAACCTCCTTTGACTTACACTTACACAAACATTCAAGATGGCAGCATCACCGGGAGTGGCATGACTGATTTATTAACAAATAATGAGATCCAAAACATTCCTGTAGGCTTTTATCAAATTTATATTTCTGATAATTTTGGAAACGATGTTGTTGTCCAACAAGAAATAACAGAACCAGATTTTTTAAATCTAGATTTTACGCCATCAAATTATTTTGGCTTTAATGTAAGTTGTTCTAGTAATTATGGTTTAGCTGGAGCAGATGGTAGTTTATTGGTTGAACCTTATGGTGGTGTGAGTCCCTATTTTTATGAATGGTCGGATGGACAAACTACACAAGAAGCCATTAACTTATCTGCAGAAGAATATACCGTGACTATCACTGATGATTCAGGATGCACCCTTAGTTCAAGTTTAACATTGACTGCCCCACCAGAGTTAGAACCAATTATAGAATTTAGAGATCCAAATTGTGATGGGTTCAATACTGGAGAAATAGAAATAATTAATGTCATTGGTGGCACACCACCATATACCTTTTCAATGTCCGATGGAAATTATACTGACAATCGTATAATAAAAGATTTAAATGAAGGTATTTATACCCTGTTTGTCAGAGATGCCAACGATTGTGTTTTCCAAATTGAAGAAGAGATTATTGCTCCAGAAATTCCGGTTGTTTCTTTTCTTGATGACATAAGTATTGCTCTTGGAGAGGATGTCATATTAAATCCTATTGTCAATGATGTAAACTTGAGTGGAATTGTTTGGTCAGATTCAAGCAGGTTGTCCTGTTCCAATTGTCTCAATCCAACTGCTATGCCAGTTAACTCTGGAAGTTATGACCTACTGCTTACTTCTTCTGATGGATGCACAGATGTTGCGACTATTAATTTCAAAGTAGAAAAAAGAAGAAGAGTTTATATTCCTAATGTTTTTTCTCCTGATGCCAATGGTGTCAATGATGTGTTCTCAATTTTTGCAGGTAATGAGGTTGCAGAAATTCTTCAATTCAAAGTTTATGACAAATGGGGTAATAAGGTTTATAGTCTAGAAAATTTTCAAGCAAATGATTCCAATCTTGGGTGGAATGGACTTTACCGCGGTAAGCAACTTGATCCAGGAATTTTTGTTTGGATGGCGGAGGTGCTTTACATTGATGATGTAGTCGAAGTGTATTCAGATAACGTAAGCTTAATTAGGTAAAATATTATTTCCTTTCGAAAACATTTATTCATTCTTACCAAATTTTCACAATAAGTACTTAATATTGTCATGAGACAATTAAAAACTTATGCAAAAGAAAGTTGATTTTATATTAATCGGAGCAGGAATCATGAGTGCTACGCTCGGCGTACTTATAAAGCATTTAATGCCGCAATCCAAGATTGTTATTTATGAACGATTGAATAAAGTAGGAGCAGAAAGTTCAGATGCATGGAACAATGCTGGCACTGGTCATTCTGCTTTTTGTGAATTGAATTACACACCTCTTAGAGAAGATGGGACTGTGGACATTTCAAAAGCGCTTAAAATTTCTGAATCATTTGAAATCTCAAAACAACTTTGGGCTTTCCTTAAAGAAAAAGGTTCCTTAAATTCTTCTACTCCTTTCATTAATGACATTGACCACATGAGCTTCGTTTGGGGAGCAGACAATATTGACTTTCTAAAAAAGAGATACGAAACACTAAATCCTTATGGCATTTTTGAAGACATGATCTATTCGGATTCTTTTGAAGAAATAGCAAAATGGATCCCACTGATGATGACAGGAAGGAATCCCTCTGAAAAAATTGCTGCAACTAGAATGGCCATTGGCACTGATGTCAATTTTGGCGCTATAACAAGAGGAATGATCAAGTACTTAGAAACTTGTGATGGCGTAGAGATTCTTTTAGGACATGAGGTAGAAGACCTCACCCAATTAAAAGATGGCTCTTGGTTGGTTGAAGTTGAAAAACTATCTACAGACAAAGATTCAGAAGTTATAGGAAAGAATGTGTTTATTGGTGCTGGTGGAGGCTCATTGATACTCCTAGAAAAATCGGACATCCCTGAAGGAAGAGGCTATGGTGGTTTTCCAGTGAGTGGGCAATTTTTAAAATGTACCAATCCAGAGGTGGTTAAAAAACATGAAGCCAAGGTATATGGTAAAGCGGCAACTGGTTCACCTCCTATGTCAGTTCCGCATTTGGACACAAGAATGTTAGATGGCGTTCGTTCTCTTCTGTTTGGCCCATATGCAGCCTTCTCAACAAAATTTTTAAAAAACGGTTCTTATTTTGATTTACCATTGTCCATAGAAATGCATAATGTGTGGCCAATGCTATCTGCGGGAATCAAGAACATCGACTTGACAAAATATCTAATTGAACAAGTTTTTCAATCTGAAGAAGATCGTTTTGCTTATCTACAAAATTATTATCCAGAAGCAAAATTTGAAGATTGGGAATTGATAACTGCTGGTCAAAGGGTTCAGATCATCAAAAAGGATGAGGAGAAAGGAGGTGTCCTAAAGTTTGGAACAGAGATCGTTTCTTCGGCGGATCGCTCATTAGCTTGTTTGCTCGGTGCATCTCCAGGAGCTTCTACTTCTGTATCGATTATGCTCAATGTGCTTTCCAGTTTTTTTCCAGATCAAATGGCTTCGTCTGAATGGAAAGCTAACATCAAAGAAATGATTCCGTCTTATGGGAGCTCCCTTATTGAAGATGGGAAACTTTGTAAGAAGATAAGAGATAGAACAACTGCGATATTAAAGTTGGAAGAGTCATTTAGTTGATTGTTGTTTGTTGACAGTATGTTCGCTTATTCGGTTATTTTTCCGAACGATACATGTAGAGCTCGATGAACGGTAAATTGGGAATCCAAGCTATCCAAGCGACCATTTGATAAGTTTCAATAAAAGGCCAAGCGAGATAAATCATAAAAAATAAAACAATATACACATAAACAAGACCAAGAATACCCTTCATTAGAGCCCCTTGAACCTTAGGTACATTCAATGTCCACCAAAATTATAACATACCTTTAAACCTTATCTTAAAACTATGTTATTTGTGCAATTTTGAAGTAACTCTTTCCTAACTTCAATCGTCAGATAAATAACAATAGCTTTACCATCACCAAAAATAAAGAAAGATGAAAAAGATCACATTCCTATTAAGTATTTTAAGCATATTATTTCTACAGCTATCATATGCACAAAATATTTCAAATGTACGAGTTAGCACAACTGATGAAGATTTGATTGTAACTTATGATATGGATGGCAAACCAAATACGGTTTATAATTTGAATCTTAGTTTCACGCAGGCTGATGGCAAAAAAATAGACCCAAAAACTTTGAAGGGAGAATTTGGTGAAGTATTACCTGGCAAGGACAAAGTTATCATCTGGAAAGTATATGAAGATGTGAATGGGCTCGATGGAAAAATAGAACCTGTTTTTGATGTTAAAGAAAAAGTCATTGCAAAACCAAAGGTGGATGATCCTACGGTACAAGATACCCCTACTCCACCAGCTCCTAGAGATGACCAGCCAATCGTGGATGTTATCAACAAACAATTCAATAAAGGAAAAAGTAACAAAGAAAGATTTGGTATAAAAGCGAGTTTTGGCAATTCAGATGTTGTAGCGAGCAATAGAGCTGGAGATTTTTCAAAAGAATTTAGCTGGGAACTTGGATTGTTTTATAGATACAATATTAACAATAAAATTTATTTACAACCAGAAGCACTTTACCATTCTCAAAAATATACAGAAGATCTAAGTTCTGTAAGCAACAATACTTATAAGCATGATCAATTGAGAGGTCAATTATTAGCAGGTATCAAACCAATCGGATTTGGATTATACTTCAATGCTGGTTTGTACTATTCTTATCAACTAGGTGGTATGCGTACTTCTGAAGATGCCAGCAATTCTAGCGAAATGGCTTTTGCCGATTTTCCAGAAATGAATGGCGAAGCTGATCCATTCAATAAAACAGATTTGGGTTATATACTTGGTGGTACCTTGAGTTTCAACAAAGGTGGTTTCGCTATGGGTGTTTTATTCTCTAGAAGTTTTGATAATGCTTTTAACAACAAATATTATGTTGGAGACAGCAATTATGAGACGCTTGATTTGAAAAACAAATCAGTACACTTCTTTATTCAAAAGAGAATAAGTGGGAGGAAGTGGAAGAGTAATTAGTTGTCGGATGTCAGATGTGAGATGTCGGATGTCAGATGTGAGATGTCGGATGTCAGATGTCAGATGTCAGATGTCAGATGTGAGATGTGAGATGTCAGATGTCAGATGTCAGATGTGAGATGTCAGATGTGAGATGTGAGATGTGAGATGTCAGAGGTGAGATGTGAGATGTCAGAGGTGAGATGTGAGATGTGAGATGTCAGAGGTGAGATGTGAGATGTCAGAGGTGAGATGTGAGATGTCAGAGGTGAGATGTTGGATGTTGCATGTCGTTTTTTTTTAATAATACTAATTTTTTATGGGTAAGATAATTTTTTCAGTCATACTATTCTTAGGGTTTAGCCTTTCGGCGAATGGGCAGGTGGAAATTAATTTTCCTAAAAAAGATCCAAAAGTGCTTCAGGAAAATGCCGCTAAAAAAGTAGTGGATCTGAATGGACTTTGGGAGGCAGAAATCACTCAACTTTCCTGGCAAGGAGAACCAGCTTTTCAGGGAATAACTGGGAAGTTGCATGTGGAAGTTAGCCAGCAAGGAAACCGTGTGGAAGGATTAATTGTTTGTCGAGCAAAATTTGCAGATAACATGGGTTATCTTTCTTATGAAAAAACTTTTAAAGGAAAATGGGATGGCGAAACCTTGCAGTATGAAGATGTCAAAGTTGAAAACTACATTAACACACATCGCAAGTTAAGACATATCGAAACTTGTTTGAAAACTGCTGATTTATCATTCTATGAATATGGAGGGGCCATGCATCTTGAAGGCAACTGGGAAGGCAGTGGACATATTTCAGAGGTATCTTGCAGTCCAGGCAAAATACATTTAAAGAAAATTTTAGAGGAAGACATAGCAACTGAAGAAGCAACTACTTACAATGTAACCTTCTCGCAAAAGAACAAAGGACCTGTTGAATTAAAATGGGATGGCGAAAAGATTAAAAAGATCAAAAACCGAAAAGTAAAAAAAGGAGAAGTCATCAGTGTAAAAAGTAAAAACTTAAGCATCACAGTTTATGATCATCAAAGAGATGACGGCGATATCGTTTCATTAAATTATAATGGCAATTGGCTGCTAGAAAAGTATACTTTGAAAAACACCAAACACAAGATGGATGTCTTTCTCGATGGCCAGGCCGCTGTGCCAAATTATTTAGTTCTTTACGCGCATAATCTAGGAGAGATTTCTCCCAACACAGTTGCTATAATTGTGGATGATGGAGTGACAAGACAGCAGTTTGTATTGAATGCCGACATGAATACTTCGGATGTCATTTATTTTAAGTTGGAACAAGAGTAGATGTCGGATGTCAGGTGTGAGATGTCGGATGTCGGATGTTAGAAATTTATTCGATTGTTCGGATGCTTGAATGTTAGGTTATTCGTATGTTCCCTTCGACTATTCCACCGCTCAGAGTAGGTTTGTGCTCAAATGTTTAAAACAAATCCGAACTCAAGTACCGGTCTCCTCTATCACAGACAATACTTACAATCAGACCTTCTTCTATTTCAGCAGCAATTTGCAGAGCGACGTGCATGGCACCTCCACTACTCATACCAGAAAAGACACCTTCTTCTGAAGCTAGTTTTCTAGCTACAGATTTAGCATCATTTTCATCTAGGTAAATAATTCTATCTACCCTATCAGCCTCATAAAAATCGGGGAGAAATTCTTGGGTCCATTTTCTAATGCCTGGGATACGGGATCCTTCTTTAGGTTGACAACCTATTATTTGGATGTCAGGATTTTTTTCCTTCAAATATCTAGACACACCCATAATAGTACCGGTGGTTCCCATGCTACTGACGAAGTGCGTGATCTTTCCTTCAGTTTGTTTCCAGATTTCAGGGCCGGTGGTTTTATAATGCATTAAGTAGTTATCTGGATTGCCAAATTGATTTAGCAAAACATATTCTCCAGTACTTGCCATTTGGGCAGCTAGTTCTCTTGAGTATTCTATTGTTTTCTCCGCTGGTGTCAAAATCAATTTTGCCCCATAAGCCTCCATTATCTTCACTCTTTCTATGGTTGCATTTTCAGGCATGATCAAAGTAACATCTATGCCTAGTTGCTTGCCTACCATCGCAAGAGCGATTCCTGTATTTCCAGAAGTCGCTTCAACTATTTTTGAACCTGACTTAATTTCACCGCGATCTATCGCTCCCTTTATCATACCATATGCTGCTCTGTCCTTAACAGAACCACCAGGATTATTTCCTTCGAGTTTTCCAAAAATCTTTACGTCTCTATTGGCGTGCAAACTTTTTATTTCAACCAAAGGCGTATTTCCAATTAGATCAAATAGTTTCATTAAATAATAGTTGTGTTTGTCTTCCGGATAAGCATAAAGATAAGTATCTACATTGTCAGTTCCATTATTATGCATCTGAGCTTTATAATAAATCTTTGTACCAGGCGGTACCGATTTTGGCAACCAAACATTACCGCCTATAATAGAACCCTTTCCAACAATGGTTTCTCCTCCTAAAATAGTTGCACCTGCATAGATGACTACCTCGTCTTCTATTGTTGGATGTCTTTTTACTGAAGCATCTTTTTTATTCACGGATAATGCACCAAGAGTTACACCTTGATAGATTTTGACATTTCTTCCTATGTGAGTGGTTTCTCCAATCACAATTCCAGTTCCATGATCAATACAGAATCTTCCATCTATCGTTGCTCCGGGGTGGATATCAATACCCGTTTTTCCATGAGCAATTTCAGAAATGGTTCTAGGTAAAGTCTTAACTTTAAGTTTGTATAGTTCATGAGCAATTCGATGAGCTCCAATCGCATAAAATCCAGGATAAGATCGAATGATCTCGTCTTTACTTTTTGCTGCAGGATCTCCTTCAAACATCGCATCTAAATCACTTAGTAGTAATTCGTAAATGTCAGGCATGGTGTCAAAGAATTCGTCAGCGACAATTCTTGCTTTGCTTTCGTTTCCATTTTTTGTTAAAGCGATAAAATCTCTTTTCAATATTTGAAAATGAGCGCCGAGATCTTCTACAGACTCCATTACAAATTCTCCACGTAGAGGAAAAAATGCTGCAAATAACTGTTCATAAAAAGTTTCCACCTTAGCCAAAGAAGGAAATTCAGCTGAATTCAGGTATTCATTGAATATATTCTGGAGAAATTCTTTTTTCACGTTCCTTTTAATAACCATTAACTTAGATAAACATCGAATATTGCGCCAAAGTAGGCTAAGAATGCCCATCTAGCATCTACTTTATTACTACTTTATAACATTATACTTATGGAGCGAGTTGTCCGAATATAAATTTAAAAACAGAATTGAAAGAAAGTGTCATTCATATTGACGCCTAACATGGCTTTTTTTAGCATGTGTATTTACTTTTTTTATTGATACAGGAAAGTTAAGGATACTAAGAACAGTCAGTTTTCGCCCTAAAGGGCTTCAAGTTTTGCGGTGTATTTGCTTAGGGCCAAAGCCCTTTGTTGAGATCTTTAGTCCTTTCAGGACTTTAACCTATAGAAATATTTTTGATTTTGTTTGTTATTGCAATGAGTTCATTGACATTAAATATCAGATAAAAAATCCTAAAATCCACTAATCCTATAAATCCCAGTACAGACAAAGGAATGTCTATCAATTGGTAAAATGGAGCAAAAAAAAGGCCTTTCATTTCTGAAAGGCCTCACATGTTTTTTGTTGTTATATTTTATTAATAAGCCAGACTTTGCTGGTTTGCTTTATAGTGTTGTGTTTTATATTTCTTTAGTTGTTTCAATAGTTTAACCATTGCAGCTTCAAGTGCGTTTTCATGTAACAATCCCTTTCCGGAAACAAATACATCTTTGCCTTTGAGTCGAGCTTTAATCTTAATTTTCTTAGTAGGATGTTTTGCTCCTCGACAAAATACTGAAATTGATTCTACGAATAAATATTTTTCAAATAAACCAGATAGCTTTTCTGCACAATAACCTTCAAAATAATTTGTGCCCATTGACTTTCCTCTTTCAAACTTAATATCCATTAAATTCTGATTTTAAATGTTAAAAAATAAATACAATTCTATGCGATCTTGCCATAATACATAGGTATCACTGCTTGATCACGGGTTTTTTCCATATAATTTAATTTTTAATAGTGATGAAATATCATTTATAATGATTGGTATTTAGTCAAAAGGTAAACATTTTATACTCCAAAAACAAACAATGGAGCAATATTGTTCTCTCTTAGTAATAAAAGTACTAGTATTTATTGCATTTATAAAAGAAAATTAAATTTATCCATTATAAGAAGAACTGTTGTTCCCCCGATGGGAGTCGAACCCATTTTTATTCGGTTTAAAAGACCGATACAAAGCCACATTTTGCTACGAGGGAATGAAAGTATTTGGGACCCAAATTAATTTGAGTTTGAGGCAGAAAAAAACCTCGACAAACTTTGCACTTGTCGAGGTTTTTTAACTAAAATCAATAGTCTAGTATCTCAACTTGCGTTTAAGTCTAACATTGATCTTTTTCTTTATGATTTGAATGCTGTGCATTATTCTTTAATTTTAAATTGAAAAGCTAATTACAAAGTAGGTTCTGATTTAGTTCCGACAAATTGAAATTTCCATGCTTATATTAATTTTATTGTAGTTCGTTTCCCTTTCAAGTCCGTAATTTTTAAGAAAAAGGACCCTCTACTATTATAGCTTATTGAGATCTCCTGACAAATAGATTCTCTTACAGAAGAGGATGTTATACTCTGGACTAAATATCACTTATATTTGTTTATAAATTTATAATTAAGCTAAGACTTCTATGAAATTAGGCAAGCTTGAACTTTTCTTTCATCTTTTATTTTGGGTATTTGTTTTCACATCAGTAAATGTTGCTTGGACCGAACAATGGTTTGACAGATCTTTACGCCCTAATACACCTGCCCCACTTTTAGTTTTAATTTTTCCAATTTACTTTTATATAAATGCTTTCTTTCTGATCCCAAAATATTTCAATAAAAAAAAATGGCCTTATTATATTGCGTTTTCAGCAATTGTGTTTGTTCTACCAGAGCTTCTACGAAGTTTCATCCATGTTAACTCTATTGATGGAGTGAAATTTACAGATGAGATATTTAGTAGAGATAGCTTCTTATTTGGTGCTCCAAGTCCTTTCTTTTTGGCTTTAAATACTTCTTTTATCTATCGTTTTATAAAAGATCGGTTTACGAATAAATCTAGAACAGAACAGCTGGAGCAAACCAGCGAAGAGAAAAAACCTTCTCAAGCTTATGAAAATATTGATCTACTAACGGTTGAAGAATCTCAAAGCTTGTCAAACCAACTTGAGCAAAAGATGTTAAAAGATGAATTCTATTTAAATCCAGAGCTTAGCCTCAGAGAATTAGCTTCTAGTCTAGAAACAAGTGAAAAAAAATTGTCCTATTTGCTCAACCAAAAACTTAATACCAATTTCTATGAATTGTTAAACAAATACAGGGTTGAAAAATTCAAATCGGAAATAGCAAAAAAAGAAAATCAAAACCTATCCATCGTTGGACTAGCTCTAAATTGTGGCTTTCAATCCAAAAGTAGCTTCTATCGTGCCTTCAAATCCGAAGTAGGCAGCTCACCTTCCGCTTATCTGAAAGAACTTAAGAATACTCAATAAATACTGAAGATTCACTATCCCAATGCATGCTGTGGGAATCCTTGATACATAAAAAAAGTATCACAGTATCCTCTGGTACCCCTTTCGAATTGAAAAATTAGCTTTTCTGTTGCTTCCCTCCTAATTTTGATAAAAAGAAAAAAGATGAAACTATCCATCAATCAAATTTCGAAAACCTATGGCAATGGTGTAAAGGCCTTAGATCATATAAGTCTTGAACTAAGAGCTGGCATGTTTGGTCTACTAGGGCCTAATGGTGCTGGCAAATCTTCATTGATGCGGACCTTGGCAACACTACAGTTTCCAGATTATGGATCAATTACCTTTAATGATCTAGATATATTCAAAAGCAAAATAGCATATCGAAAACAATTGGGCTATCTCCCACAAGAATTTGGTGTATATCCAAGAGAATCTGCCTCGAGGCTTCTAAATTATTTTGCCCTTTTAAAAGGAATAAGTTCAAAGAAAGATAGAACCATAGCTGTCGATCGAGTCCTTGAACAAACTAATCTGACAGCGGTAAAAAAGAAAAATGTAAGCACTTATTCTGGTGGGATGAAACAACGTTTTGGCATTGCACAATTACTGTTGAATAATCCGAAAATGATAATTGTTGACGAACCCACAGCAGGATTAGATCCTGCTGAGCGATCTAGGTTTTTAAATGTACTCAGGAATATAAGTTCAGAAAATATTGTTCTGTTTTCAACCCACTTGGTCGAAGATGTCAGAGAGCTATGCCAAGATATGGCTGTAATAACTCAAGGTAAATTGATTTCTCAAATCGCCCCAAAAAAAGCAATAGATGGATTGAAAGGTAAAATCTGGGAAGTAACAATGGATACGGAAGAACTAAAAAGTCAGTTCATACATTTCATTGCCCTTAGTCACCGTTACGATGACAGCAATGAATTGGTGAGTAGAATTTATGCAGACACCAAGCCATCTGATTCTTTTAGGGCTTGTGAACCAAATTTAGAAGATTACTATTTCCTAAGCTTAAAAGAAAAATCATGAACAACGAGATCTTAAAGTTTGAAATTAGA
This sequence comes from uncultured Saprospiraceae bacterium, assembly GCA_938018185.1. GTDB lineage: Bacteria > Bacteroidota > Bacteroidia > Chitinophagales > Saprospiraceae > JALZVN01. The sequence continues at coordinate 10,421 of CALIIW010000124.1, read as the reverse complement.
AAGTGGTTCAAATCTCCTATTTGGTATTTTTTTACAATCAGTTTTTTCCTATTTGCATTAGTTACCTTATTAGGCACTGCAGGGTACTTTGATGGGCCTTCCAGTTCGGATTCGAATGTAAAATTACTCAACAGTAGTTTTGAGTTAACTTCAATAGGTTTTCTATTTGGAAAATTACTATTGTTCATCGTAGCTGTCGTCGCTGGATATGGATTGATCAGAGATTATAAAAGTAATAGCCACTCTTTAATTTATTCTTACCCAATAAGTAAATCTTATTACATCAATGGTAAATTATTTTCTGCTTTAATAATGATAAGCCTTAGCTGTCTAATTACATTTTCAGGATTATTAGTAGGTGAATTAATCTTAGGCAATACAAATCCAAGGATAGGCCCAATTAGTCTGGCCGCCTACATTTCATCATTCTTAGTTTATTTATTACCCACAATTATAAGCATTAGCATATTCACTTTCACCCTTGTAGGTTTTACAAGAAATGTATTCTCCGGATTTGTAATAATTATATTTTTTGTCCTTTTTCAATTGATGATCGAAAACGTACTTTTCGACAATATAGTTCTAAGTACTTTATTAGATCCATTTGGTCAAACAGCATTCTTAGTTGCAACAGAGTCCTGGGATTTCAAAATGAAAAACGCTAACTTTCTTCCTATAAATAAATTGGTCGTTATCAACAGGATACTTTGGCTGATTTTATCATTATTAGCATTGAAATTTTTCTATAGCAAGTTTGACTTTCAATATGATTCTATCTTGAAGTTCAAATCCAACAAAAAGCAAAGTAGTGCATCGCTTGACCCAAATCCAATTGACAATAATTACATTATAAAATTTAATTATTCAAGTAAAGCTAGGCTCCAAACTTTTCTCAATCTAATGAAATTTGATTTCTTATCAATCTTAAAATCTTGGATGTTCTGGATACTAGCCTTTGCTGGAATTCTAACAATTTTATTCATCCAACTTAAAGTTACCCATACTGGAGAATTTGTTTTACATCCGCATACAAGACTTTTGCTTGCAGCTCCATTAAATATTTATTCCCAAGTAATAATTTTTGGGACCTTTATCTTTTCCGCTTTCTTAGTCCAAAGAGCAAAAAGAAATGGAATCAGTAATTTAATAGATGTTACGTGCATAAAAAACTGGCAACTCATACTATCAAAGGTCACTGCAATTGCAATAGTACAAACTTGCTTTCTACTACTTTTTCTGATATGCTCAATTGCTGTTCAAATTTTTAATGGTTATTCTAATTTCGAGCTAAGTATATACGCTTACCACATATTTATCTTGATTTTACCAATGTTGCTAATTTGGAATTTCACTAGTATTTTTGTGCATTCATTAATCCCCAATATTTACTTAAGTTTATTCTTTTTAATTTGCATATGGTTGGGTGCACAATCTATTGAGCAAATAGGACTAGATACGAACTTACTTAAATTTAACTTGCTACCCCAAATTGAATACAGCGATTTTCAAGGATATGGGCATCATTTAAAATCATACCAACTTTTGCTAGTATATTGGTTTTTATTTGGACTAATTCTATTCGCTTGCACTTTTCTAATTTGGAATAGAGGAAGTTTGTTGTCGTTGAAAGAAAGAATGAATCACTTAAAAAGTAGGTTGAATCCTACATTGACAGCAATTATACTTTTGTTGATTGTCAACTTCTCATTTCTTGGATTTAAAGTATATCAAGGAGAATCAATTAATAGCAACTCAATCTCAGCTTCAAAAATTAGAAGCCAAAAATTGACTGAATATAAAAAGGAATGGCAATTATATAGCAATTTGAAGTTACCAAAACTTAGAGCTTTAAGCTTAAACCTTGATTTATATCCTAAAGAACAGAAATTAAAAGCTACAGGAGAATATCTTATTGTTAATGATTCTGAGGAAAGCATAGACACAATCCTATTGCGAACAGGTTTTGACGAGAACACTAAACTGACCTCTTTTGAAAATGCAACTTTGATCAAGCAGGATTCCTTCATGAAAACTTACTTGTATAAAGTGAAAAATTCTCTCCAACCAGGCGACTCCATAAAACTAAATTTTGAAATAGAGAGTTCGGACAATAATCTATTCTCTCGAAACTCTAACGTCTTGAAAAAAGGAACATTTCTTCCCCATGACTTTCTTCCAAGATTGGGTTATCAATTCGAAGATAAAATAGCACATGAACATGTTGGGGCATGCAAGCATAATTTTTATTATAAAGATGCAGATTTGATTGATCTTCATACTACCATTAGCACAAGTAAAGATCAAATTGCTTTAGCTCCAGGTATACTTTTGTCTGAAAAGACCATTGATGAAAGAAGGATTTTTGAATACGAAACAGAGGAAGCAATAAAATTTAATTTCTCATTTCACTCTTCTGATTTTACGACCAATTCAGAACAATATAAAGGAATTGAACTTAGCTCATTCTACCTAAAAGGACATGAGAAAAATCTTAATAAAATGCTTCATGGAATTAAAGCCTCAATAGATTTCAATACGAAACATTTTGGCCCATACCCATATTCCTCTATAAGAATTGCAGAATTTCCTCACACGGAAGAAAGCTATACTGCAACACTGACGGCAAACAACATACCTACTTCAGAACTCCTATTCAACATGAATACAGATGCGTTGGAAGGAAAACTAAATTTACCTTTTTATGTTATGGCCCATGAATTAACGCACCAATGGTTTGGAAATCAAGTGATGCCTGCTGATTTGGCTGGTGCAAAAATGTTAACAGAAAGTATAACTGAATATATAACATTGTGTATTTATAGAAAACAGTTTGGCGAAAAGATAGCGAATGAGTTTTTAAGACTGCAACATCAGCGATATAATCGAGGAAGAAGAAAGGAATCTCAACGAGAATCTAGCTTAGATAAAGTTTTGGAGCATCAACAGTACGTTGCTTATGGAAAAGGAGCAATCACATTCAATGCCTTGGCAGATCGAATAGGCGAAGAAAAAGTGATCGATATGCTCGGAAAATATCTCAAGCAATTCTCTGGGCAAACTAAAAATTATCCAAGTACTCAAGATTTTTTAACAATTGTTAAAAAGGAAACCGATAGTTTACATCATACTTTTATTGATCAAGCTTTCAGTCACATTTGTCATAATGAAAATGAGATTAAATCCTTAAAAAAAATTGATCAAAAAAAAGTAGTTCTTGAAATATTTATTAAATCGATAGATACAACATTAGAAAAAGAAATAAGCATAAAAGACGAATCTTTTCAGTTAGGACAGATGGGCCTGAATGGTGAAATTTTAAAAATTCATTCTTTCAAAATGAACTCAGGACTTAATAAGATTGAGTTGGATGTAGAATCGGAAACAGATCATATCGTTTTAGATCCCCTATTACTAATGATAGACCATGATTTGAATGACAATAAAATAATTTATTAATGCTGATTTAGTCTCCAATATGACTAAGAAGACAAGTCAGAAGGATTCTATTAGTTATATTATTAACTAATAGAATTTTTTTGATTCATCATGTTAATGGAAATGCCCTGAGCGCCGTGAACCGTAGTGCTTCGCCGCGTGCCGCTGTGACCCAAAAAAATATTACCTTTATACAATGAAAATCGCTTACATTCTAAAGTTTCTTTGTATTGCTTTTTTTAGCCATTACTCCATTAGCTCGAGTTATTCCAAACCGGCTATTGAACTTAAATGTGAGTACAAAATAAATCCAATTGGTATTCAAACAATGGCTCCACGGCTCAGTTGGAAAATTCCAGAAATTGCAAATCAACGAGGCATTAGTCAAAAGGCCTATCAAATTCAGGTGGCGACCAGTTTAGAAGACTTACTCAGATCAAACAATTTGGTTTGGGACAGTCAAAAAGTAGCTACAGACAAATCCATTCACAACCCTTATAAAGGACCTAAGTTAGAAGCAAAAACAATATACTATTGGCGAGTTAAAGTATGGGATAACATTAATGATGAAAATGATTGGAGTGAATCAGCATCATGGGAGATGAGCCTACTCTCTTCTTCAAATTGGAACGCAGAATGGATAGAACCTAATTTAGTGGAAAAAGAAAAGGCCTATAATCCCTGTCCGCTTCTGCGACGTAAATTCAAGGCAAAAAACAAGATTGCAAAAGCTAGACTCTACATTACTTCAAAAGGACTCTATGAAGCTTTTATTAATGGGCAAGCTGTTGGAGATCAACTCTTCACGCCAGGCTGGACTTCTTACAATAAAAGATTGCAATACCAAATTTATGATGTAACGGACTTGATTGAGAAAGATCAAAATGCTTTAAGTGTCCGATTAGGAGATGGTTGGTATCGTGGACAATTTGATTCCTATGATCGTTGGAATAACAATTATGGAAAAAACACGGCCTTGCTTTGTCAGTTAGAACTGACCTATACAAATGGTGAAAAAGAAACAATCAGTTCTGATAAAAAATGGAAGTCCTCTACTGGCGCCATTGTAATGTCCGGATTATACGATGGAGAAGTCTACGATGCAAGTCTTGAAAAAAAAGGCTGGTTGTCTGCTGCTTATTCTGATAAAAAATGGTCCTCCATTAAAGTTGTAGCCCATGACAAAAACCTCTTAGTAAGCTCTGAAGGAGTACCAATCCGAAAAATGGAAGTTCTAAAACCCAGAGGAATGATTCGAACTCCAAAAGGAGAAGATGTCATAGACATGGGACAAAACATGGTAGGTTGGATAAAATTAAAGGTTAAAGGAAATCCGGGTGACACTGTTACTTTATATCACGCGGAGGTACTCGACAAGGAAGGTAACTTTTACACAGCCAATTTGCGTACCGCGGATCAAAAAGTTCAATACATTTTAAATGACAAGGAAGAATCAATCTTTGAGCCTCATTTTACTTTTCACGGTTTTCGTTATGTAAAAATAGAAGGCATCTCTAATATTTCACTTGATGATTTCGAAGGCATAGTTATATACTCTGACATGAAACAAAGTGGAAACTTTGAATGCTCAAATGAAAAAATAAACAAACTGCAGTCCAACATTACCTGGGGACAAAAAGGAAACTTTATTGACATTCCTATGGATTGTCCTCAAAGAGATGAACGCATGGGTTGGACCGGAGACGCACAAGTTTTTTGCAGCACCGCTTCTTTTAATTATGATGTAAACTCATTTTTCACAAAGTGGCTTCAAGATCTAAAAGCGGATCAATTAGAAAACGGGTCTGTCCCTTGGGCAATTCCAGATGTATTGCATAGAAATGGTTCAGCAGGTTGGGGAGATGCTGCCACCATTATTCCTTGGACCCTGTACCTGAAGTATGGGGACCTAAGAATTTTGGAGCGCCAATATGAAAGTATGAAGTCCTGGGTAAACTACTTAGAAGAACTTTCAGAAGGTAATTTTTTGGTACAAAAAGGATTTCATTTTGGAGACTGGAATTTTTTTATTCATCCGACGGATTGGAATGACAAACCAGGATACAGCGACAAGGATTTTATAGCCACGGCCTTTTTTGCACATTCAACAGGACTGCTATTAAAATCAGCGCAACTTCTAGGAAAAGAAAATGATACACAAAAATATAGTAAGCTTTTAAGAAACATCAAGATTGCTTTTCAAGCAGAATTCATGACTCCTTCTGGAAGACTTTCTCCGCACTCACAGACAGCTTACACTTTGGCATTGAGCTTTGATCTCATTCCAGAAGAGTCCAGAAAACATGCCGTTAACTATCTTGTAAAAGACATCACCGCAAGAAAATTTCATCTGTCTACTGGTTTTCTAGGTACGCCACATTTATGTCATGCCTTATCTTCTAATGGACATACAGATGTCGCTTATAAATTATTGTTTCAAGAATCACATCCATCCTGGTTGTACCCCATAAATAATGGAGCTACCACTTTATGGGAGAGGTGGGATGGCATAAAACCGGATGGATCTTTTCAAGATATCAAAGCCAATTCATTTAACCATTATGCCTATGGAGCTGTTGGCGATTGGCTCTATAGAGTGGTGGCCGGTATTGAAGTGGACGAAAAAGTTCCAGGCTATAAAAAAATCATTATACAACCACATCCCAGTTCTGAATTAACATTTGCTAAAGCAAGTTATGAGTCTATGTATGGTTTAATTGAATCAAATTGGGAGCTTAGTGATGATAAGATTTTTAAAGTTACAGTTCGCATCCCACCAAACGCAACTGCAAGCATTCATTTGCCTGATGCAGAACTATCAAGTATTTTAGAAAACAACTTGAAGTTGAGTCAAACAAAAGGAATATATGCTACTGCGAAAATTGAAAACAATTGTTTGATTACTGTAGGCTCCGGAACTTATGAATTTTCTTATAGAATGTCCACTGACTAGGCCGTAACACATGACTCTAATACTACGTTTAAATCAGATAACTTAAAGTTCACAATAGCCCATGAAAGGGATCGGAAAACTTCTATTTGGTTTATTACTCGGGATTTGCATTTCTGTGCTTGTTTCCTACTATAATAAAACGCTTAACATTTCTGATCTTAATTTCTCAATGGGCCTAATAGCGGGTGCCGCTTTTATGTCTTTTGTCTTTGTGCTCTTTTCTTTTCGAACTTCTAAAAACACAAATTCAAAAACGGAAGCTTCTAAACTGCGAATGAATGGCATTGTCATCTGTTTTATTATTATGACCATTGGTCTACTAGGGAGTCATTTATTATCGAATAGTGATGAAAAAACAAAGAATAGTATTCTAACTGAAGAAAATAAAACCAAATTACAAGTAGCTGCTTTAGCTATTGAAAAAAACAAAGCGCAAGGCTTTTGGATGAATAACATGGTAGATCAAATGGAAAAGGAACTTTCTAATACCCCAGAGAGAACTTTGTCCGAGGAGACGATTTTCAAATTAAAGGATTTGAGCAAGAGTTTGCAGCCCTATTACAATATCCAATCGGATACGATCTCAGATGATAAATTTAGTCCAGAAAAAGGAAATTTATTATTGACATTAAAGACCATGAAAATGGATTCTGTTTCCTTCAAAAAAGTCTTAAAAGAAATTTCATTTTCTCAAATCGAACTCCTTGATGTTGATTTGTCTGATACAAATTTGGCCCATACAGATTTTAGCAATTCAAACATGCCAAAAACGAAATTGGTAGGAAGTAATTTGAGTAATTCTAAGCTTGAAAAAACAAATTTTACAAATGCCAACCTAAGTCAATCTAACTTAAATGGGGCAAACTTTTTGAATGCAAAAATGAATTGGGCGAACCTTAAAGAGGTCAAAGCAAATGCTGGTATTTTTGATGGCGCAAAGCTTTCAAACGCCAATTTTTATAGAGCAGATTTAAAAGATGCTACTTTAAAATGGTGCAAGGCAACTAACACCTCCTTTAAAGAGGCCATTCTACAGGGCGCAAATCTGAGCACTTCCGACTTATCAAAAGGCACTTTAAACAATGCCAATTTAACAAATTGCAATCTTAGTTTTACCAAATTGATTGAAGCAAATATAATTGAAGTAGATGCATCAAACGCAAACTTTAGCCATGCCAATCTTGAAAACGCCGATTTGCGAAATGCTCATCTAGTAAAGGCAATATTTAAAAAAGCCAATCTAAAAGGTGTAAAATTATTAGGTGCAAAAGTTGACAAGATCGATTGGTTCAAACAACTTGCAGACTGGGAGGTGGAAGGACTTATTGAGCTAAAAGAAAAATATAACATAGTGCCTATCAATCAGGATAGTATTTATCAGTTAATTAAGATCAAAAAATAAAACTCACCCCTTTAAACTTACGCCACTCATAATGATGTTCAGTTTTTGCGAAAACTTTTGAATGAGAGGATCTTCCTTTTCAAAAGGCTTGAAACTAATTTGAAAAGACCAACTGTAATATGCCTGAAGGTCATTTAAATAATTGACAAGCAGCGCTGGTGACCATAACGTTTGTCTATTAATTTTATACTTCGCAGAAAGTGTTTTCCCTACTTCTTGTCCCCATTCATTATTTATAATGTCAATATAATTATCAACAGGTCCAAATTCTAGATCTGCTATTTGTTCAGCAGAAAATTTACCAGTAACCAATTCAGGCATATTACCTCTTTCATGTAAATCTGCAATGTAATCTGCGAAATTTTCAGAAAAGATAGAAGTCATTAAAGCTTGTCCATTGATGTGATTGAAAGTATTTAGGTAGCCTTTTTCGGACAGATCTTTTTCACTCATTTTTTGTTTATCCTCTTCATAAATATGCTCAACCATTTGTTCCGCAAAATTAAAAACAGCCACATCATCTGCTCCAAAAACATTTTGCCTCTTTCTAACCATAGACCAGATCTTACGAAGATCTTCACCATAATAAAGCAACATAGGTTCACTAAAGGCAACTTTTATTTTTTTTAAAAAACCTTCGTGCTGAGCCTTTCGTATTTCATCATCAGAGTACCCAGAAGTCATTTCACTGACCACTGTTTTACCATTAGAATGGTGGACCAATCTCACACTAGGATTAGTCGGATTGCCCAGATACTCAATGCTGACCTGCTTTGTGAAATCTTCCAAGGAGTTAAAGTCCGTTGACAAGAGCGCACCTTTGTTCAAAGTGTGCTCTTCCGCTTCATTGGACGCAGCGCCTATAATCGAGAGATCCCGAGCTTGATCGCAATTGATAAGCAATCCAAAAAGAATGATATATAATTTATGTTTGGTCATTAAAATATAGTCTATAGTAATATACGGATTCTTACTTTAATGGTTATTTAAGAGGAGAAAGTGTAATTTTGGTACTTTAGATTCCAAATATTTGACAAATTTAAAGATGAATAAGATTGCCCTTACGTTTACTATTTTATTGATTTGGTCTTTGAGTTTTGCCGCTAAAGACTACAATGTTTTAAAATTCGGGGCTGTTGCCGATGGGCTTACCTTAAACACTATAGCCATCCAAAAGGCTATTGACAAGGCTCATAAGAAAGGAGGAGGGAGAATTATTTTTCCAGCCGGAAAATTTCTTACTGGCAGCATCATTTTAAAATCAAACGTCACTTTGCATCTTGAAGAAAATGCCATCCTATTGGGAAGTACAGAAGTAAGCCAGTATCAAAAGATATACAAATGGATGGGATTGATTCTAGCAGATCATTCAAAAAATATTGGAATAACTGGCCAAGGTACGATTGACGGACAAGGTAGAGCATTGGCCCTTGGCATAGACAGTCTATTTTATGCTGGTCAACTTGACAGTATACATTATTCTTTAAAAGACAAAAGACCCATTGAAATTGCACGGCCCTTGATCATTGAATTTTATGAATGTGAAAATATTAAAATCACAGGCATCAACATTCAGAATGGAGCTTGTTGGATCCAAAGGTATGCCCGATGTAGAAATTTACTCATAGATAAGATCAGGGTAATCAGTGATGCTTATTGGAATAACGATGGCATGGACATTGTTGACAGTAAAAATGTTAGAATTACAAACTGCTATGTTGACACTGGAGATGATGGTATTTGTTTGAAGTCCGTTCAAAGGGGGCAATACTTTTGCGATTCCATTTATATTGCAAATTGCACAGTAAGGAGTTCTGCCTCTGCCATTAAACTAGGTACTATTTCTTATGGTGGATTTAGAAATGTAGTCATAGAAAACATTAAAGTTTTTGACACCTTCCGTTCAGCCATTGCCATTGAATCGGTAGATGGAGGAATCATAGAAAATGTACGTATAGAAAACATTACGGCTACTAATACCGGCAATGCCATTTTTGTTCGTCTCGGAGAGCGAAGAAAGAAGTGGCCGACAGGAGAGATCAAAAACGTTTTATTGAAAAATATAAGAGTGGATGTTTGTTTCGAAAGACCTGATTATGCTTATGACATGCGAGGACCTGCCCTACCCTTCTTTCACAATATTTTCCCAATTTCTATTACTGGAGTTCCTGACCATATTATAGAAAACATACGCCTAGAAAACATCGAGATTACTTATCCAGGACGAGGAAATAAAGCCATGGCTTATGCACCGCTGCACAGATTGGATGACATACCAGAAGAGGTAAGAGCCTACCCAGAATTTTCCATGTTTGGAGAACTACCTGCCTGGGGATTTTATGTGCGGCATGTAACGGACTTTAGCATGAAAAATGTGAGTATAAAAATTAAAGAAGCTGATTATCGTCCAGCGATGGTTTTTGATGATGTTAAAAAGGTAGAGATAGAAGGCTTAGTTATTGAGGGAGATGATAAAGTTGAGCCAATTATTTTGAAGGCGGTTCAAAATTCGAATATAAAATTTAAGAAATAACACATATGGCTTACAACGAAAAATTAGCTTCGAAACTTAGAAAAAAATTAGAATCCAACCCAAAAATAAAAATTGAAGAAAAGAAAATGTTTGGTGGC
>CALIIW010000123.1 GCA_938018185.1 uncultured Saprospiraceae bacterium | reverse complement strand
TCCGTTATCAAGAGTATGATGGTGGCTGATACCGTTAGGTCTAGCTTCTATAAATTCTCTCTTCCAAATTAAATCTCCTTCTGTGCTGATTTTTGTAACTAAGCCACTGAAGAATGGTTTAGAACAGGTAAAAACAAGGTTTCCATCTGGTTGTTGTTTTATGATTCCATAATTTTCATTATTTAAATTTGGGTGGTATATATTAATTTGGGCATCATTTGGTTCACAGGATAATTCGGACTTTACATAAATCTCCAAAGAATGCTCCCGTGAGCAGTATTCACTTTCAGCAATTAATTTTATGGTATATAAACCAGCTTCATTAAAAGTATAACTGAAATCAACTTGATTACTGATCAATTGATCATTGACAAACCATTGATAGGTACTCCCATTTAAACTACTATTTACAAATAACAAGGAGTCGCCTGCTGCGATTGTTGTAGAAGTAGTAGAAAAATCAACCACTGCATCACAAAGCACATTTACTATTATTGAATATTCGTCTATACAATTGGGATCTTCGTTATTTGCAATAAGCGAGATTTCATAATCACCCGGCTCAGTAAATAAATAACTGGTGCCATCGAATGGAGAATCATTTATTGTCCATTGATAATCAGTGGCGTTGATTGATAAATTATTTATGGAGATGTTTTCTCCAGCATATATTTGATCAGGACTAATCGTGAATAGTGCTTCAATACCAGTAAGGCAAGCTGATTGGCATCCCTTTGAATTTAGGAGACTTGATCTTGTACTATCAATTGCATTTTGCATTCTTTCCTTTTGGCCAAGGGTAAATTCTGAGTAACATTCAAAACGAGAATAATCCATATAATTGCTGATCATATCTCTTTGATCTTCCAAAAATGGATTGTTGACATCAGAAGGATTGACATCTGTATAACAAGAATTTGGTATTGCAATACATTGTGGCCGAACAGTAGATTGATCAGGAGGAGTATCACAGACTCGATCCCCATCTTGTAAACAATCATCATTCCTGCAAGCTCCTTGAAAAGTATGATACAAGCCAAGGTAATGGCCCAACTCATGAACAAGTACCGCTGAGGTCTCTTCTGAATTCCCTATGAGCCTAGCTTCAATAACGATGCCATCGTTATCAGAGCCATGGGAAGTTGCAAAGGAGGCATAGCCTGCAACCCCGCAACCGCTGTTGGAACAAATTTCTTTCACCAACCAAATATTTATATAACTTTCTTGATCCCATCGGCTTAAATTCTTGACAGTCTGATCATCCTGATCATAATTAAATTCCGTAAAGCTCGAGACCGCTCTATTGATTCCATTTGTAAAATTTCCATCAACATCACGTGTGGCCAAACAAAATTGGATCTCTGTATTGACTCCCGTGCCTTGGTCAAAATATCCAACATTTGCAAAAGCATCATTCAAATGTTTAATACCTTTGATTATTTCATCGTCTGAAATGTTCTCTGGCCCATTATCATGTATAACATGTATAACTATTGGTAAATCGTAAGTAGCGTTCACTAAAGGACTTTTTTCATACAGAGATCGATCTTTCGCAACTTTTAGCATTTTTGTTTCCCATTTATTCAATCGATTTTGTGCTAAGTTATCATGCTTAACTATTTGCTCTTGGTATTTTGCTTGATCACAAAAAAAGGTTTGACTATTTATTGAAGTGCTATTATCTTGATGAGGAACAAGGGAAGTTTCAAATTGAAAAGCAATTGAACCTGATATTAAAATCATCAACAAAGTATAAGCACATGAAGTGATCGATGTGTAGAAATGTATGGGTTTGAATATTACATCGTCGATAAAAAATACAATTGGATATTATGCGAAAATCATCATGATATTCTAATAGTTTTAGGCGAAGAAATAGCAAACAATTTGTGCAAATATGACGTTAAAAAGAAACCGATTGGAGTGATTGAAAATATTTTTGAAACAAGTCAAAAAGGATTAAATATGGTCATAAAATACGATTTTGATACCTTTTTCATGGATATCGGAGATCAAATTAAATTAGTAAAACCAAATGGTAGAGAAATATTTTCTAAGATCTGTGGCATATCGGATGAAACAAAAGACATTTTAATTGAAGAAAAATACTCAAAAAAAGATGTTCCTATTGGAACAGAACTATGGTTAATAAAATGAAAATAGACCCAATACTAAGACTGAAAGAATACCTTTTAGATCCAATAAATCCGACTTGGTCATCACAAGGATTGATTGATATGTTCAACGATCTCCATGGAGATATGAGAGAAAAACAACAAACTATTCTTCCAATAATTGTTGACAAATACGCTCTGCATGATTCAGAAATGACTAGTGCACAGTATCATTTCTTAAGAGAGGTGACACTACATGCAGTCTATCAAAAAAGTCGTGTTGAATTTGCTGTAAAGGATATAGAATGGCTTCTTAAAAAATTTGAACAAAAGCCAAGTCAGCAAAGAGCAACACTAATAGTGATGCTGCTAAAGGAGAACTTTAATAAACTTTCTGAAGAAAGAAAACAGAAAATTAAGAATATATTGCGAGGAACATTGTCCGACCAAAATTGGGATGAATAATATAGAAGTGCATAGTACTTACTTAATATCTATTGTGTCACTGATTGCTAAATCTTGTGCAACATTAGTTTAAAACAATGAAAAAATCGACCTTAATAATATCATTTTTCTTAGGAGTATTTTTAATTGCTTCTTGTGTTGATTCTAATTCAACTAAAAACGTTGATCTAAACAAATCAATAAATAGTGAGATGTACGATACAATTAATATTGAATCAACAACTGAAAACCGATATGTTTATATCAAGGAAGTAATTGAATCAAATTCCTTTTTGTATATAAAGGTAGATTATGTCGACTATTTAACAGGAAAAGAAGCTTTGGAAGCCGAATGGAGAGATGAAGCATATTTCGTAGATGGAACGGATACAATGACGAACATTACTAATGGCTTTTATATTTCAAATATCAACCCAAAAGTTAGAACTTTAAAGATTGAAAAAGTCGCTCAAATTGAATACCTTATTGACGATGAAGGTTTTCAAAAAATGGACCAAAGAAAAAAATTGAATTCGAAACAATTGAAAGAATATATTGATCTAAAAACGCTATTATTTATTCATATAGAAAATGGAATAGTTAAGAGAATTGATGAACGGTTTATGCCATAGGTTAGAATAAACATCAATTTATGAATAATTAATTCGTTTGATGATTTTCAAATTCTGACATATTAATCTTTTGAGTTGTAATATTAACAATAATATAGCTCCTTCGTGGAGAGACACAGCAACCCTATTCTTCATTGGCAGTAATTAATTAAAAATGGAAGAAAAATCAATTGTAAATCTTTTAGGGCGTTCAATGCTAAGCGCCGAAATAATTTCTTTTATTGAGAAATACAATATTAATAGAGCGCTCAGAATTGATAAAAATGCAGCAGGCTATATTTACAAAGCAGAATCTTGGAAAGAAGGAGATGAAATTTCCTTAAGCTGTATTGGAAATCAAATTTATACTTATAATTATGATAAACCAATTCTTCCTTATAAGGAAGAAAGTGATGAATTAATTGTTAGCGAAATCACTATTGATAATAATTATTCTAAAACCAAAAAAGAGTCACCGATAAAGCTACCTTTCTCACTCAGTCTAGGGGATCATAAAGAAATAATTTTTGAAAAGCTAAAAAAGAAACCATACGATAAAGCCACAACTTCTTATGGCCATGCATGGTGGTTTAAATTCGATAGTTATAGAATTTTAACGGCTTTAGATAAAGAACATAGTTTAATTTGGTTAAGAGTATCGCAACTCACTAGGCAAGAAGTTGAAAAAGAAAAACTAAAAAAAGATCTTAGAAGACAGAACAAAAACATCACAGCTGAAAACATTAATGCTCTTATGATTTTTATGGATAAAATACCAACTAGCAAGTGGAAAGAACGAATGCTTCAGGGAGATGAAATTTTTACGGAAGATGGAATTGCAAAATTTGAACAGCTATTAGAAGATTTTGTAAATCAATTGATTAAGATGATTCACAAAAAGAATGCAACAACCATTTACAATTCCGTAAAAAAAGTAGTCAATAAAATCAATGCAGCAAATCATAATTATGAAATAATTGATACGCTAGAAAGAGAAGAACTTTGTGAGTTTATCAATCAGGTAGTGAGGAAAGCAGGATTAGATATCGACTCAAAAATAGATTTAACGGAAGATTGGAGAGATTGGTAAGTTTAGCATTATTATGAAATAGCGTTGTATATCATGGATGAAAAATAGTAAATATGTTTAACACTTACGGATGGATTAAACTCGGGATGAACAGGAAGCACTTGGACCCTATGGATATGGAAGCTGAGATTAAATATGACAAATTAGATGTTGAACTCGACAATAAAGTTAAATCAAGACTTCAAGAAATTGTTAATACAAATGAAATTATAAGATATGATTTTTTCGGAATGAACAATTTGGATAGTTTTCTTTCTATTCAATTGTCTCGAAACCATTTTAATAAGACTTTGAGGGAATTCTATAAATGGGTAAGCAAAGTGTCTGATGGTAGCCATGGTGTTCTTTATGAAATAAATGATGAAGACGAAAATTTCAATGAAGATAAGCCTTATAAGATTTGGCGATTAATTGGAAACGAATTTGAAGAATGTGAGGAGCTTATTATCAACGAAAAATTTCACAAAGTAGATTATTAAAGGGAACTGAGACGATCACTGCTCTCACTTAATCGAAATAAAAAAAATGTATCTATTTAAAAACAAAGTCATTTATTCCACAAATAGAAAGGAGTACTTTCAATATGATTTGCAAAGTAAAACTACAGAAGAAATTTCAGTTGAAATACTTTGTGAATATTTATTTGGAAGTCATAGTTTTAAATTGCAAACCTTGTTAGGATATTCTAACTCAATTAAGGGAGAAATAATCTACAGTTCATTTTATCAAAATTTTGATTTATTTATATATGATAATGAAGGGAATTTACTATTGAAAAAGAAGGATTTCTTTGAAGGATTTACACCATATGAAATTCAAGTCGATGAAAAAAGAAATGATATTTGGGTAGCAACAGGTTCTGGGCATGTCGTTTTTTGCAAAAATATTGAATCAGAAGAAATTACTTTTCAATTAGGTGTTCCGTACGAAACTAATAAGGCATTGAGTTTCCCAGAAGGGATCAGGATCTATGAAGACACTTTGTACATTGCGGAAATGGGAAATAAGAAAATTTCAAAATTGAATATGGATAATAAATTATTAAGCGATTATTTTAAATTCGATGAACCGGTTTGGAGTTTTCAAAAAAATGAATTCGCAGAAATCGTTCTTTTGGACTCTGGAATTTATGAATTGAAAGATGGGAAAATAGAACAGATTGCGAATCAAGTACCAAATTAAATTTAACTTACTATTTAACTTTAAGACTAGATGGACAAAAATAAATTCATTAGCGACCTTAAAAAATCCCTACACCAACATTACAAACACATAAAAGAGGAGGATGAAATATTATCGTATGGAATATATACGGACGGAGATGCAAACACCATTGGCATTTATTACAACACCTATGAACATTTTCAAAATATTCTTAAGGTAGCACGAGAAAAAAATACGGAATCTGTGGTTGATCCGCTTTATTACTTATTCTTTATGGAAGAATGGAAAAAAGATATTAGTATATCTTTAAAAGATAAACTACTTAGTGAGCTAAACGATAGATTATATGATTTTAATAGTAGCGAATACGATAAAGGTAACGAGGACTATAAGAATGAAACCTTTGATTTGTTTCTTACTGCTTTGAAAGCATTTGAAAAAGATATTTTATTGGAAAATACACGAGCAGATTTTTTTCTTCACATGGAAGTTTCAGATTCTTGGATTGATGAAAGGATGTTGAAAAGAATTTCAAATATTCATTCTAAAAATAGATTTCTAGAATATCAAGAATACGCAAAAAATAATAATCAATATTAATGTATAATTTTTTCAACCTTTAATAAATGATTGACTGATAAATTTATTCTCCCCGCCAATAGAAATTATATAATTCCCAGCGTTTAGATTTGACACATCAATACTCGTTTTATTTGATTCTTTGATGGAATTATGTTCCATTTCGAGTACCAATTGACCAACTGAATTGAAAATATTTATGTGTACTTCATTTTCAAAATCCAAGAATTCAATATTTAGATCATTGCCTACAGGATTTGGAAATATCTTGAAACTAGTTTGATCTTGACTCAAATTCTTGATGGCAACAGGCTCTTGAACTTGAAAATCCCAGGCACCTCTTCCATAAGTACCAAACCTTGCAATCTGGTCCTCCTCAATCCATTCAACAGACCAGTATCTTGTTGTAGGCGCTGCCATTCCTTTTAAAGAATGCCAAGATTCGGTATCTCTTAAATAGACAAATGGTCCAGCTTCTGTAGCTGCAAAGAATAGACTTTCGTCTTCATTTGCTGTCAACTCTAAAACTAGGGTGGATGGTAGATCTTTGTCAAATGCTTTGAAAGTTTGACCCATGTCATTTGAATAATATATCGCTGGGTTGTTATAACCAGATCCTCCAATGTAAACGACATTTTCATCAATTTGGGAGGCGTGTATTGTCGTACCATATAGGTAGTGCGGTTCTGGAGCAACGATCATGCTAAGTTCCCAATTTTCTCCTGCATCAGTAGAATAAAAGAAAAAGCCATTAGTTGTAGAAGCATACATCAAGGCAGGATTGAGCGGCGAGACTTCTATGGCAGAAACTTCTCCATTAGAATAATCAAAAAAGTCAAAAGGCAAATTTCTTTTTTGGATTCCTCCTGCCCAGTATCTAAGTTCTATAATATATGATCCCGGACCTCCTTCCGCATTTCCGCCAGCCATGTAAATTTTATTTTCACTTGAACCAGGAATTTCTTGTAATGGTGGTATCCAAACAGATTCATTATCTGAATCTACTTGATACGAAGCAGTTTGAGTGCCGTTTTGTGGATCATTATAAAAACTGACAGAGCCACCGGGGTAGACATACCACATTCCTTCTCCGTCTCTAGAAAAAGTTATGTGACCGAAATCACCAGATGTCACTTGCTCTAAATCATTTGGGCCGTTACCTGGATCTATTCTTCCACGTTGAAAACCTTGATCTTGTGTTCCCGCATAAATGAAGTTCTTATCTCTTGGGTCTGTTTTTACATCATAGTACTGACTCACGTTCAATCCTTTTAAGCCAATATTATTAAGGGTCTCTAAATAGTCGTACGAAATGCTCAAGCCTCCATGATTACTAATCAATTGAAAAGGAGTACCGTCCTTGGTATTGAACTCATTAAAATACATGATGTCTGCATGTAGTGCCCCATTTATGTCATTATAGTAAGCACCCCATTCGTTTACTTTTTCCCAGAACAAACCTCCTGCGATGGCTTTATGACATTCAACTTCTCCAAAAAAGATAGCTGATGGATTTGATGGACTTACAAACAAGCCAACCTCCCAAGGTCTTGTCCCAAGGTTACCTTTATTGTCCCATGTTTGTCCTAGATCGCTTGAAATATTAAGTTTGTTTTCATTATCAATGCTCAAAAAAGTGAGTAAGCTATCGGTAGCATAGCCCGTGAAAAAGGCTCTTTCATCTTGCCCTAAAATTAAATCACTCGATGCAATTACATTTAATGTTTCATTTTCTACATCTACTTCTTTAATAACCGCTTTGCTTTGGTTTCCTTTTGTCATTAAGAAAATTCGATCGGAATGATTTGGCTGCATCAATGCAAGGTTTTTGGATTCATGCGTTTCTAAATCTGCGATGCTCGAGTATGTCAATCCTTGATCTTTTGAGATATAAAGATGATAGGAAGACCAATAGTCTCTTTTTGATAAACAAAGTATATTTATCTCAGCTCCTTTCTCTTGTATAAGGTAGTCTCTAGTTCCACTAAAACCATCGTCGGGGATGTCTATTCCGCTGGAAAATAACCATTGTTTTCCATAATCGAGAGAGTAGGCCGGTATGCCATCTATTGAAGCTATCAGACGTTTTCCAGTAACAGTTGGAATGAATTTCAAAACATGCCTACTGAAGTTGTAATCTTGATTGACAACTTCCCAATTCGAACCATCTCTTTTACCTTTAAAGATAGATCCACCATCTGCAACGGTCCAGATTAAATCTGTGTCAGGATCATACTCCGTTACGTGCACCGAACCAGCTTGATTTCTTGAGCCTAGTTCTGACCACTCACCATATAATAAACCATCTGCTATGTTTTCTTGTCCATCCCTAGAAGGCTTGTTCTCTCTTTCTTTTAGAAATTCTCGTTGATTCTTATTTTCAATTTTGCGCCAAGAAGTACCAGGTGCAGTTCTGTGCATAGATTCTATCCAAGCTTCTCTTTTGATTTGATTTTCTGCATCTTCTGATTCCGGATCTAAGACAACTGTTCCAGAAGTTGGGGCAAGCATATTTCCAGTTTTACTCTTGCAAGTAAAAAGTGAAAAGCAAATTGCTAAGAGGAAAATAATATATCTCATGTCTTTCAATTACAAATAAGTCTTATTGTTAAAAAAATGTACCCTGTAGCATTCGTGATCTCAAAATAGCAAACTTAAATTTTAATCATGGTCTTGCTAGTAATTGCATTTCCTCTTCCAAGTTTCACGACATAATTTCCTGCTTCAAATTTTGAGACATCTAAAGAAATTAGAGTTGAAACTTCTGTGTTGTTAAACGATTTGTTAAGAACCAACTGTCCTATTGAATTG
>CALIIW010000122.1 GCA_938018185.1 uncultured Saprospiraceae bacterium | reverse complement strand
TTTTACCGTATAGACTCTATCTATTGTTAAATCAGATCCTGAACAAAAACTTGTTGGAAATGCTTCATCTGATACGTCTATTACTTCTAAACTTGTATCTCCACAATTATCTGTTCCTGCCAAGGCCGTTGCAGCTGTCGGCAAGGCTGTTGTATTGCAATCCAGACCCGTTGTTACATCTGCTGGACAAGCCGTTATTGTCGGCGGTGTAGTATCTGCTGTGAGGGTTACCGTCTGATCGCAAGTAACGGGGCTACCACCATTCATTACTGGAGTGGGTGCATTTGGCCCAGTGCCATCCGCATCAAATAACAAAGTCCAAGTTCTTGTATAAGAAGAAACAACATCATTGCAAAAATCTGTAGGTTTATTGGGTTCTGAAACAAGAGAAACAGAATAATTATCACATGCTGTTCCTCCAGTACTAACCATCAAAGTTGCATCCATAGTTGGAAACCCATCAGTACAAGACACTGTAACTGGATCAGGGCATTCCAAAGTTGGAATCTCACAACACACAACCGTGGCATTCACACAAACCTCCTTCACAGCACATGGAAATATATCAGCAGTTCGTCGAATTGTTAAGCAATATTCAACTCCATCATTTGCAACCGTAATTGAATTATCCGCTGCCGGATTCACGGTCATATTAGTTTCAGTATTTACCCATTCATAAATATAGGTGCATCCAGCACCAGACCCAGTCAGTGCTGGTGTAAGTTTAGCATCAGTGTCATTCACACATGTCAAATTAATAGCTAAATTTACTTCCGGATAAACTGTTACTGTAGAGGTAGCTGTTATCATGGAACCGTCATTGCAAGTTGTATTTTCAGGAAAACCAGAAACTGTATATTCAAAGGTTTTACCTTCACAAGGCACAACACCAAATGTAGGATGGTAGGTAAAATTAACCATACTAGCATTCGTACAGGGTGCAGTACAATCCAAATTAATAAGCCCAGGATCATCTACCGCACTGCTCCAGGTAAAATTTATTAAGTTAGCTACTACCAATTCCTCAGTACAAGACTCTGACAAAATAGCTGTAGGTACGATACCAGGTGATGGTATCCCAGACACTGAAATCGCATTCTCATTGGCGCCAGCTTTACAAACAAACATGACATAAGTTTCTCCTCCTGTTACGCAAATATCTTCTTGTATTTTTGGTAGATCATTGGTATTTGCTGGAAAATTATCGCATGTACTTGTAAAGGTTGAAGCTAGTTCTGTATAAACAAAACCACCTCCACCTGATATGTCTACATTAATTCCTTCCGTACCAGGATCAAGTATAACTAAAAATTCTACACAACCTCCATTATTAAAACCTTCCATGCAGCATTCTGCAAATCTACCAGTAGGATTTATTTCAAAGAGTGCTCCAGGGTTTCCTGTAAAATCTAAGTTATAAAAAGGAACATCGTCTCCATTTTCGATAAGACAACCACCACTTTCAGCAGCATCACAATCGTAAGTCTCTACGACAACATTAACCTTACAACCATTAGGCGTAAATATTACAATATCAACCAGGTCACCATCAGTGAAAGGGCCAAATTCATATACATAAGAGTTGTTTTGACTTAATGTTCCACCGCTAGCTGTGCTGCCTCCAATAGCTAGCATTTGATCAGGAATATTTGAAAATTCATCAGAGAAAGTGTACACCCCAGATGAAGCTAGAGGCGTAAAAACCATGTCTACATAAAACTCATTGGAAATTACACCATCAGAATTACATTCAAAATAATAATTATCGAAATCTATTTCACTGCATTGGGCATTGACTTCAATTGTCAACAATATACATAGTTGTGTCAGGACAATACATAGCATTGTAGTCCTCATGAGGTTGTTCATAAAGCATCTTTTAAGTAATAATAATAGAGCATAGTATTGCAGTAGCAATACAACAACTCTTGATTGACTTAAAGTACCTTAATGCAAAACACTGTGTTTACCGTTTTAATGGCTGTGTGATTGTAGTTTCATTCAGTTTGGCAATTAGGTTCTCTAGCTCAAGTTCTTGATCGGTTATGGAAAGTATTTCTAGCTGTACCACTAGTGTCATTTTACTTATAATTTTCCCGAATAAAGTATACCTATACAGGGGAACATTAAAGAAATATATTTTATTAAAAAATCATACTTTAAGTAAATAATCCTTAGGCCATGGTATTGCAAAACAATACAAGGACTCATTATTAACTTAATGTAACTTCAATGCAAAACAGTGAGCTTACCGCTTAATTGGTTGGGTGATTGCTTTATTCAGTTTGGCATTTCAGTTCTTCACTAAAATTGTAGGTCGGTAATGGGAATAAACTCTAAAAGAGTCAACAAATTTAAAATTTATAAATTACAACTTTAAATCTTTAACATATGTTGGATTTTTTAGAACTGTTTTAAATATAATAAATTCTAAATAAATTTCAAAGTATTTGATTCATAAGAATATTTACTTAATCTTCAAAAATCTTAAGACGAAAAGCATAAACCATCAAAAAAAATTGTGACAGAGTGAAAAAACAAACAACAAGTACCATCTTCATGATTCGGCCAGCTTCTTTCAGTTTGAATGAACAAACAGCAGTCAACAATCACTTTCAAAATGATTCCAAAAATTATACTACACAAGAGATTGAAGAAAAGTCTTTATTTGAATTTGACCAATTCGTTATAAAGTTAAAAGCACAAGAAATTAATGTCGAAGTTTTTCAAGATAGTTTGACCCCTCATACCCCTGATTCTATTTTTCCTAATAATTGGATCAGCATGCATCAAGATGGAACCGTGGTACTTTATCCTATGTTTGCTCCTAACAGAAGACAAGAAAGAAATGTAGACCTATTAGCTCATCTTAAGGGCCTAGGTTTTTCACATTATCAAACAGTTGACTTCACAAACGGAGAAGATTCAAATTTATTTTTAGAAGGAACGGGCTCCTTGGTTTTGGACCGGGTTAATAAGATTGCCTATGCAGCAATTTCAATACGAACGAACCAAGCTCTTGTCAATCGATTTTGCAAACTGTTCAACTATCAATCTGTATGTTTTGTAGCCAAGCAAACTGTTAATGGGGAGCGTTTAGCAATATACCATACCAATGTCATGATGTGTATCGGAACAAGCCTAGCAATTGTCTGTTTAGAATGCATTGACGATTTAGCCGAAAGGCAAAATCTCAAAAAGCACATATTAGATTCAGGCAAAACATTATTAGAGTTAGAAGAGACGCAAATAAATACGTTTGCAGGAAACATGCTTGAACTTAGAAATTCAGCGGGAAAAGCGTTTATGGTCTTGTCCACACAAGCTTTTGAAAGTTTAAGACAAGATCAAATTGATTTAATAGAAATTCATGCAGAAATCATCCACAGTCCGCTTTATCTTATTGAGGCATTGGGCGGTGGTTCTGCAAGATGTATGATTGCGGAGATTTTTTTGCCTAGGAAAGATTTTGTAAAAGAGTAAACGGTGATTGGAAATCGGTACACTCAAAGGTTTTCCCTACCCATTAATTCAATTTAAACTTTCAGCTTACTCTACATCGTTTTATCTATTCCAAGAAGATGTTTCGGAAGCTATCATCGCTGCTGGCTCTTCTTCAAGCTTCAGAAACACAGGTCTCGGTTAAATTGAATCGTTCCTTTTAAAGAGTAAACGGTGAATGGTAACTGGAAAAGTTTTTTCACCTTTTATCGCCTTACTCTTTTCTGTTTACTAATTACAGTTTTATCTTTTAAAAACTGTTTACAGATTTTAAAACTCTGCCGAACCAGGAACTCTAGGAAAAGGAATCACATCTCTAATGTTGCTCATACCCGTTATGAACTGCACCATTCTTTCAAAGCCCATCCCGAAACCGGCATGTGGACAGCCACCAAATTTTCGTAGTTCAAGATACCACCAAAGTTCGTGTTCAGGAATATCCATTTCAGCCATACGCTTTTGAAGAAATTCTAAACGCTCCTCTCTTTGAGATCCTCCAATGACTTCTCCAATACCTGGGAATAGTACATCCATTGCAGCTACGGTTTTTTCATCATCATTAAGCCTCATATAAAAGGACTTGATGTCTTTCGGATAATCTACAACGATGACTGGCTTTTTAAATTTCTTTTCCACCAACCATCTTTCGTGTTCCGCTTGTAGGTCTTTGCCCCATTCAACATCAAATTCAAACCTTCCTTTCTTATAAGGTTTTGAACTTCTAAGTATGTTGACTGCTTCTGTATAGGTTATTCTTTCAAAATCATTTTCAATAACAAAATTCAATGTCTCTATAAGAGGCATTGGCCGTCTTTGTTCCTTTGGCATTTGTTTTTCCATATCCAAAATTCTATTCTCTAAGAACTTCAGATCATCTGGATAGTTATCAAGCACATACTTGATTAGATATTTACTAAAATCTTCCGCTAAATCCATGTCCCCATGAATATCACAAAATGCTACTTCTGGTTCTATCATCCAAAATTCAGCAAGGTGTCTAGAGGTATTTGAATTTTCAGCTCTAAAGGTTGGACCAAAAGTATAAACCTTACCCAAAGCTAAAGCGCCGATTTCGGCTTGAAGCTGTCCTGATACAGTTAAATTTGTTGCCTTACCAAAAAAGTCTTGTTTGTAATCAACTTTTCCGTCTTCTCCTTTAGGCGCATTGTCAGGATCAAGTGCACTGACACGAAACATTTCTCCAGCTCCTTCTGCATCCGAACCTGTGATTATAGGTGTATGCATATAATAGTAGCCATTGTCATTATAATATTTATGAATGGCAAATGCTACGGCATGTCTTATTCTAAATACTGCAGAGAAAGTATTGGTACGCATTCTAAAGTGTGCCTTCTCTCTCAGATATTCGGGAGTCATTTTCTTAGGTTGCAAAACATAGTCACCAGCATTTGAATCTCCTAAAATTTCTATTTCCTTAGCAACCAACTCAAACTTCTGACCTGCCCCTTGAGATTCTACAAGTTCTCCTTTCACAGAAATACAAGAATGAAAACTGATTCTCTTTATTAATTCTTCAGGATAATTTTCAAAATCAACTACTACTTGTAAATTATTAAATCCAGAACCATCATTAAGAGATATAAAACGGTTAGCCCTAAAAGCTTTAACCCAACCTTTAACCAGGATCTCTGAACCTACTTTGCCTTCTTGCAGTACTTGATTTACTTCTGTCCTTTTCATTTCTTTTACATCTATGTTATGAATATCCATTCTATTAGATTGAAGTTGTTTACTTACTTTTTACTAAAAAGAATGCGCGAAGTTATTGAATTTGGAAATAAAAGAGGAATCTTTTATGAGTAGCTGCAAAGATTCATTCAATAAATAAAGACTTGAGTGCTGGTGTAGGTACCATACACTGCTCTTGCTTGCCAAACCATTGATATCTATTTCTGGCAATCCATTTATAAATGGTATTTCTGATAGGCAGAGGAACTATTTTAAAAGGGCGTAATAGTGCATGAAAACCACCTAATTTTTTGGCAACAATTAAGGCTACATCGGATTGGGTATGTAGCTGTCCTTTGTCTAACAATAGTACGGAGTCCAGATTTTCAATATCAAAATGAGCAATCAACAATTGGCCTAGATCTGACTGTAAAGAAGCAAATCGAAAAATTTTATTTTTATCCCTTTTGATGACGTCTTGTATGTACCCATTGCAGAGATTGCACACCCCATCGAATAACAAAATCGGATGTTCTTGAGATAATGATATGGCACTTGCTGTATCTATGATAAATAAATTTATTAAGTTCTTTTATTTACTTTATTAATTATACAAACAACTCATTGTAAAGTTCTTCAACCTTACCAATTTTGCTTATTTCTATATCATACTTGCCAAGATCCATGCCTTTTGTATTGTATTTCGATATAAATATTCTTTTGAACCCTAATCTATCAGCCTCTTGGATTCTTTGTTCTAATTTATTGACGGATCTAATTTCTCCAGACAAACCGACTTCACCTGCAAAGCAAATGCCCTCTTCAATGGGAGAATCTTCTAAAGAGGATAAAAGCGCTGCTATGATAGATAAATCCATGGAAGGGTCATTCACCTTAATTCCACCTGCAATATTTAAAAATATATCATTGTGCCCAAAGGCAAATCCTCCTCGTTTTTCGAGAACAGCCAATAGCATACTGAGCCTTCTTAAGTCGAAACCAGTTGATGATCTCTGCGGAGTGCCATAAACTGCTGTACTTACTAATGCTTGAACTTCTATTAACATTGGTCTCAAACCTTCTAGGGTAGCAGAAATAGCAGAGCCACTTAGCGAGTGGTCACCTTGTCTGAGGAATAACTCAGATGGATTACTTACTGTTCTTAGGCCAGAAGAAATCATCTCATATATTCCAATCTCATCTGTAGAGCCAAATCTATTTTTAGTTGTACGTAGTACTCGATAGGCATAATTCACATCTCCTTCAAATTGAAGCACTGTATCTACAATATGTTCTAATATTTTAGGACCTGCGATATTGCCATCCTTAGTGATGTGTCCTATTATGAATACAGTAATCCCTGATTCTTTTGCAAACCTTTGCAATTCATAGGCGCATTCTCTGATTTGGGATATACTTCCAGGTATGGAATCCACTATGGGAGACGAAAGGGTTTGGATAGAGTCAATAATTAATATTTGAGGCTTAATCTTGGAGGCTTCTTTAATAATTGAATCCGTACTGACATCAGTATATAGGTAACAATCTTTATTCCCTGTTTTAATCCTATTGGCCCTCAACTTAATTTGCTCTTCAGATTCTTCACCAGATACATATAATACCCCCAGTTTATTTTGTAAGGCCAATTGAAGCAACAATGTTGACTTGCCTACTCCAGGCTGTCCACCGACTAAAACTACTGAGCCAGAAACAATTCCTCCACCCAATACTCTATTCAATTCTTCATCTTGGGTGACAAATCTGGTAGTGGTTCCAGTTTCTACTTCTTGAATAAGTATTGGTACAGATTTATTTCCATCCCTTTGATAACCTTTAATTATGGCCGTTCTAGCAGCGTCAGTTTTTTTTTCTTTGAATTTCTGAACTTCCAAAAAACTGTTCCAACTCTTACATGAAGGGCATTTACCCTCCCAAGTAGGTGATTCGTACCCACAGGAACTGCATTCGTAAACTTTTTTAGCTTTGCTACTCAAAAATGTTGTTATTTGTATTGCTTATGAAATAGTAATAAAGCAGGTAAAAAAAAAAATATTTATCTAGTATGTGACCTGCTTAAAAATGTCCGTCTTAATAACGAATTTGCGAAAGCGCAAAGACAAAAATAAACAAAAACGAGACTAAAAGATATTTAAGAATTTCATATGTAGATTGTTTTCATTTGGTTTTTTGGGGTTATACAGGGTGCGGCACTTACGTGTTTGTGCCCTGTTCTTTTTTGAGCCTTTTTCTTTCCCAAATACAGGCAGCTTTGCCTTCCAAACTTCTTTCTAATATAACATTACTTTCACATTATTTCCTGTCTGCACAGTTTATGCATCGCTGACTTTCTGGCATGTACATTAACCTTGCTGTGGCTATTTTATTCTTGCACATAGTGCATTTACCAAATCCAGCTTGATCGATCATAGAAGAAGCTAGTTTTAGCTTATTTAGCTTCTTTTGAGAAGATCTTAATGCTGCCTCTGCTACACCTTTATTATTAATTGCATCCATTCGACTTATCCTTCCCAATGAATTTTCAGGAGCAATCGGCTTGGTAGTTTCTTCTAAATGGGCTATTTCAGCTTGAGCTTGAATTATTTTTTCATTAATTTTAAGCAAAAGCTCAGATCTCTCTTCTTTTGTCATTTTTATGATATTTTACTTACTATCTAAGAATTTGTCATTATATATGTAGAAACATCTTCATAAAACAGGATTCTATATTGAAACAACGCAATTGGTATTATTATGATGCAAACCGATTAAAACACATAATCGGACTTATGCACGGCCAAGAGTCGGGTCATGTTTTGGTTCATGTTAATTCCAAGATAACTATTATTGACTTCAATGTTTTAGAACCTAAAACCTTTACTTTCTATATAAATAAGGAACTCATTCAAATTATAATACATAAAGAGGAGCAAGAATTCAAATATGAGTTAAAAATAGATGAAAAGGCAAAGGAAGCATTGGATAATACTAAGGTAAAAGATTCTAGTAAAGACAGGAATCAAACCATTGCCTTTGTCATAGTCTTTATCCTATTAATCTGTTTGGCTATTTATTGGATTGGAGGTGAACGATAATAAAAAATGAATATGTGTAGAAATTGCATTAAAAGCTGTATTTTTACCCTCTAAACTTATGCACTTTGGATCATTTAGCACAACATATTGAAAGTCTAATTTTTGTGGCAGAGAAGCCAATTTCTTTAGAAGATATCAAGGATAGCCTAGACAATGCTTATGAGGTTGATATTAAAGAGGATTTACTACAAGAAACAATTCAGAATCTACGAGCAAAATATGATTCTGAAGATTTTGCCATGCATTTGGTAGAAATATCAAACGGATTTCAATTTCTTACAAAACCTTCTTACCATAATACTATTGGTAATTTTTTGAAGCTTCACACAAAGAAACGTTTATCAAGAGCAGCTTTAGAAACACTGGCTATTATTTCATACAAGCAGCCTGTTTCTAAGTCAGATATGGAAAAAGTCAGAGGTGTCAGTTGTGAATATGCTGTTCAGAAACTTTTGGAGAAGGAACTTGTTGAAATAGTAGGAAGATCACCAGGACCAGGTAGACCTTTGTTATACGGTACATCAGAAAAGTTTTTAGAATACTTTGGAATAAAGTCTATCGCAGATTTACCAAAACTGAAGGAGATTCAATCTACAGAAAATTCCATAGGGGAAGCAGCACCAATTACAGAAGAAATGAGCCCTGTCGAAAGTTTGGTCGAAGGTGTTGTTGAAGAAGTAAATGGAGTACCTGAGGAGGTAAATCAAGTAGAGCAAGAAATAGAAGCTCCAAGTGAAGAGCAGTCAATTGTTATCCATGAAGAAAATGAATTACCAAGCTCAAGCATTTCTGTACAAGATGAATCTGGAGAAATGAAATTAGTACATCAAGAGATTCAAATACAATCTGAAGAAGAATAAAATGGCAGACAATAATCCTTTAGTAAATCGTGTAGCCAATAGTGGCTTAACTACTATTAACCTAGAGGATTATTTCCCAAAACAAGAAATCATTGTCCTTGATATTAAGCAATTCCTTTATATGGAAATGATCTTAAAGGAGAAAGATTTTAGATCCGCTTTAAAGCAATTGGATTGGAGCAGCTATCAAGATAAAATTCTAACTATTCATTGTTCTGTTGATGCCATCATTCCTACATGGGCCTTTATGTTGATCAGTGCTTATGCATCGCCATATGTTGCGGAACTTTATTTTGGAAATAAAGAAGGTTTCATCCAACAATACTATGACAAAGTATTAGATCAGATGGAATGTGAACAATACAAAGAACAAAGAATAGTGATAAAAGGCTGTAGCGATAAGGAGGTACCTCCATCAGCTTATATGAAATTGACTGCAATCTTAAGGCCTTTCGCTCAAAGCATCATGTTTGGAGAGCCTTGCAGTACCGTACCTATCTTCAAAAGACCAAGAGTTATCAAGAAGTAATTTTTTTTCAAAAAATAGCATCTTAAGTAACAAATACTATGTTTTCATACGTTCAATAATATAAGCATGCTATCTTTATAGCTTGTAAATCAATAGTTTATTACAACATTAAGAAAATGGCCGGCAAAATCTCATATTACATATTGACACTTGGTGCTTTTTGCATTTTAAGTATATTTTCGTCTTATACAAATAGTGACGAACCTAGTACCAAGAAGGCTGAGGAGGCAAAACCTATGCATACACTTCCTCAGGTTATTCAATCCATACCTATAGAAGGAGAATTCACCTTTGCCAATGAAAGAATTCCAATAGATATTTTTGATGTAAAAGAAAGGCTTGATAGAGAGTTGCTAGTCAATTCTTATTGGCATTCTAGTACGGTACAAAATATCAAATTAGCCAATAGGTTTTTTCCAGTTATAGAAAAAATTCTTGCTGAGGAAGGTGTCCCTGATGATTTTAAATATTTGGCTGTCGCCGAATCTGGCCTCAGGAATGCTACTTCGTCTGCTGGTGCTAAAGGTATTTGGCAATTTTTAAAAGCAACTGCCAAAGAATATGGAATGATAGTCGATTCAGAAATTGATGAGAGGTATCACCTTGAAAAATCTACTCGTGCAGCTTGTAAGTACTTAAAAAAACAACATAACAAATTTGGCAATTGGACTTTAGCTGCTGCCGCTTACAATGCTGGAGCCAGAAGAATCAATGAAGAAATGACTCAGCAAAAGGTTCATTCTTATTTTGATATTAATTTGAATGATGAAACTTCAAGATACTTATTTAGAATATTGGCAATGAAAGAAATTCTTTCTGACCCACAAAAATATGGATTCCAGATTCCATTAGATCAAAGATATCAGCCACTAGATAACTACATAAATGTTGCTGTAACTGAATCCAATGTTGAATGGGCTGAATTTGCGGAAAGAAATGGTGTTAGTTATAGAATATTAAAAGTGTATAACCCTTGGTTGGTTTCTTCTAAGGTTACGAATAATTCTCATAGAGAATATTTAGTGAAGGTGCCTAGGAGGTAATTGAAATTTGCCATTGGCTTTTTGCCATTTGCTTCGTTAGAGATTCACAGAAATAAGAAACAAAAAAAGCTGTAAGCGATTTATCTCACTTACAGCTTTTTTTATTTAATATTATCTGATACAAGAGCTTCGTCTTCACCACAGCTAGCTGTTAAGACAACTAAATAGGGAACAAGGCGTCCAAGCGCTTATTTATTAAATTGCCCTTTAGTTAAAATGCTTGACCAGTATAACTTCCTTTTCATCCAACTCCCTAAACCACCCTCTTGGCAAATCCTTTTTTGTAAGGCCTGCATAGTATACCCGATCCAATTTGACAACGACATAACCTAAGGACTCAAAAATTCTTCTGACAATTCTATTTCTACCGATGTGAATTTCTATTCCTACTAGATTTTTTTCTTTTCCTTTTAGATGAGATACTTTATCTACAGGAGCTAAACCATCTTCAAGCTTTAGACCTTTTCTGATTTGAGAAAGATGCTCTAGTGTTACAATTTTATCCAGCTGAGCATGGTATATTTTTTTTATTTCATAAGAAGGATGAGATAGCTTTTTAGCGAGATCCCCATCATTGGTCAACAAAAGGAGGCCTGTCGTATTTCTATCTAATCTACCTACAGGATATATCCTTTCTTTTACTTTGGATTTGACAATATCCATGACCGTCTTCCTTCCTTTCTCATCATCAGTAGTGGTGATAACATTCTTAGGCTTATTCATGAGAATATAAACCATGTTTTGAACAGGTTTAATTTTCTTTCCTTTGTAGCTAATTTTATCAGAATCTTTGACTCTGAAGCCAGGCTCAAGAATTGTTTTGCCATTCACCTTGACCAAGCCTTGTTTTATAAATTCATCACACTTTCTTCTTGCGGCAATACCACAATGGGCGACATATCTATTAAGTCGCATGGTACCATCATCATTCTTATTCTCCTCATTACTTTCTGGCTTGGAAGGTTTCATTGTTTGGATTGCTTGATGTTATCTAGACCTTTTTGCTTAAAACGGAATGTCTTCATTCATTTTAGAAGGACGTGTAATAATATTTGAGTAAGGATCGTCTGACAAGTTATCATCTTCTGCATTATCAAAAAAGCCTTTGTCGTTAAGTTCTTCAAATCTTGTATACTCTCCAACGAATTTAAGTTTAACTGTATCTAGACCACCATTTCTATGTTTTGCAATAATAATCTCTGCAACGCCTTTTAAGCTTTGCCCTTGTTCGTCTTCATGTATGCCATAGTATTCGGGACGATAAATAAAGGAGACAATATCCGCATCTTGCTCAATAGAACCAGATTCTCTCAAATCAGAAAGTTGAGGACGTTTGTTTCCTCCTCTAGTTTCAACAGATCTATTTAGTTGGGATAAGGCTATAACTGGAACATCAAGTTCTTTAGCTAAGCCTTTTAAAGATCTAGAAATCATACTGACTTCTTGTTCTCTATTGCCACCTTTGTCATTGCTTCCTTGCATTAATTGCAAATAATCAATGATGATCAGTTGAATGTCACTTTGCATTTTCATACGTCGACACTTTGCTCTCAATTCAAAAACGTTTAAAGCAGGCGTATCATCTATAATAATTTCAGCTTGACTTAGTTTTTCTGCTGCACTTTGCAATATTTTCCATTCATCCTCAGACATTTGACCGTTCTTCAATTTTGAACTTTCTAAACTTGCTTCTGATGACATCAATCTTAAAGTAAGTTGAATACTTGACATCTCTAAAGAGAAAATCGCTACAGGCTTGTCATAAGTCAATGCTGCGTTTCTTGCAATGGAAAGTACAAAAGCTGTTTTTCCCATACCTGGTCTAGCTGCAATAATATTTAAACTAGATGGCTGCCAGCCGGAAGTCAATTTATCTAAAGCAGTAAAACCAGTAGGTATCCCAGTGACACCTTCCTTTTTATTTGCTAAAGCAGAAACCTGATCAATCGCCCTTGCCGCCAAAACTTTCAAAGGTTCGTAACTTTTTTTAAGGTTTTTTTCGGTTATAGTGAATAGGGCCTTTTCAGCATTATCCAGCAAATCAAAAACATCAATGGTGTCATCAAAGGCTTGATCAATGGTCTTGGTAGAAGATTTTATCAATTCTCTTTGAATGTGTTTTTGTGCAATTATTCTTGCATGAAATTCTATATTGGCTGAAGAGGCTACCCTATTTGTCAATTCAACTAAGTAAAGAGGGCCTCCAATTTTATCAAGATCTCCATTCTTTTTTAGTTTCTCAGTTACTGTAAGTAAATCTACTGGGTTGGAATCTGCAAAGAGGTGCTTCATTGCTTTGTAAATCAAAGCATGAGAATCCATATAAAAACTATCCTCATCAATGATGTCTATAATTATAGGCAATGCATCTTTATCAAGCATAATAGCACCAAGGACTACTTCTTCTAATTGCAGCGCTTGAGGCGGTACCTTGCCCATCATATTTGAGAAGCCACTACTTTTACTAACTGATTTTTTTTCTGATATACGTCGAGGCGTTTGTTTTTCTTCTGCCATGATAAATTTAGAGCTTAAAAATTGAATTGGAAAGGCTGCCTTTATCCAAATATAGCTTAAAATCTATATTATTTATAATACTAATTTGTTAGGATGAGCTCTAATAACGTGGATAAAATGTTTATAACTATTTTACAATACCAAAGAGTAAACCTAAGGTCTTGAAAAGAGCACTATTTTACTATGAAAGGAATCCAAAAATTTAATCTTGAGCGATAAAAGTATCTCCTTTGCAGTATGTGAATAAGTAATTAGTTATCTAATTCAGCAAGCTTTTTCTTAACTGTTTCAATGATTTCCATTTGATCTTCAATAGATTGCTTAGCATTATCTTGCTCAACGATATTTTGCTCTATATTTTCTTCAGCAGTAATAATTTTTTGCTTGTAGTCGACAATTGATTTTTCGTAGTTTTCCTTGTCTTTCACCAATTTCTTCAAATTGGTTTCTAACTTTTTCATATTTTTCTCTTCAGCATCTAGCTCCATGAGTGTATACTCTTTGGCAACTTCAATTCCAAATTTTAGGCAAAGCATTTGTGCCGCCTCATATTCCTCAGGATAATCATTAGAATTTAAAAAATCTCCGTCCAATTCAAACCAGAGGGTCAATTTAGAATTCCCTGCTCCATCTTCAACCCTAGCATAAAGTGTATTAACGGAAACAGCAGAAAAACCTCTCAAAATTGGATTAGGAGTCACCCATTCATCAGTCTTTTTATCCTTTTTCGTTTTGGCACTAAAATCTTTGCTAAAATTTTTCCATACTTTTTCGACAACTTTTGCCTTTGAATCAGGAATATCCAAGATGACGGCATTATTGACACCTACACTCATGGCCATCTTATCCTCATTGATTTGAGCATGGCTATTAATGAATTGTCCAATAAAAGCAAGAAGTAGTATTAATTTTTTCATACGAAGTATTTAAACTTTAACAACAGGATCTAATTATTCGTTTCTATACTAACGAATTATTTGAGCAATTCGCATAGAATTTGCCTAATTTTATCTATAAAATAGTTTCAATGCATATTAACAACGGCAAATTTACAATCATTTTTTTTCTTATATGTTTTTGCTTTGCCCCTTATGCTATAATTGCACAGAATAATTTGATCAACAAGGCAAATGAATTATACAAAGCCAAAAGATTTGCAGATGCTATTCCTCTTTATAAGGAGGCATTAGAATTAGATTTAAATAAATCGGTTTTAAAAAAACTAGGAGATAGTTATAGGATGATCAATAAAAATAAAGAGGCATTAAAAAACTATGATATTTTGATGGCCCAACCTGACATTGACCCTAGGGTTCACCTTATTTATATCGAACTTCTTATTTTGAATGAAAACTATAAAAAAGCTGAAAAATCTCTTGGAATCTTTAAGGAGAGTGAAAATTATTTACAACAAGTTTTTGTGCTTAAAAGCATGATAAATAACAACTACAATATTCAACCCCTATTTAAGAATGTAAGTATTACCCCTTTCGAGCACAATACTCCAAACTATGACGAAAACTCTCCCTTCTTTTCAAAATCTATTTTCTTATTTAGTTCAGATAGGACGAAGTCGAAGACATCAGTGAAAAAGAAATCAGGATGGACTGGGAGAGGTTATTACCAGGTATGGGCGAGTCAATTAGAAGGGAAAAACTATGCCAAACCATCTCCTTACAATGATGCAATTAATGCTAGTCAAAAGAACACAGCTAATGCTTTCATTGACTTTAAAAATCAAGAAATATTTTTCACAAAAAACGACAACGAAAAAGACAAATCTGATTTTTACAACATGCAATTATATTCCTCCAAAATAAAAAAAGGCAAATTTAGCAAGGCAATTAAACATCCTGTTTGTGTTTCTGAGTACAATTATATGCATGCTTGCTTAAGTCCAGATGGTCAAAAGATGTACTATGTCTCAGATAGACCAGGTAAAGGCGGAACGGATATTTTTGTTAGCAAGCGTACAGCAGATGGTTGGTCTAGAGGAAAAAACTTAGGGGATATTATTAACACAAAAAATAATGAGGGTTTCCCCTTCATTGATCAAGATGGTAATTTATATTTCTGTTCAAAGGGCCACAGTGGCTTAGGAGGATATGACATCTATATTTCAGTTCAAGATGAAGCTGGAAACTGGTCTTTACCAAAAAATCTCGGCCGTCCATTCAATGGACCACATGACGACTTTTCTATATTAATCTCAAAAAGTGGTAAAGGAGCCTTTTGTTCTTCTAGAAAAGGATCTGATGACATTTATTTATTTCAGTTGACAGAATTGAAAGATTAGTCGAATAGTTTCTACACTTTCGTGTCCCTTTTCTTATCTTCAAGCCAAATAAAAAAGTGAATGGATACCGTATTATCTTTGAAAAATGTGACTAAATCATATGAAAATCACATAGCAGTGAATGATGTTTCATTTGATGTTCCAAAAGGAAGTATTTTTGGACTTCTGGGGCCAAACGGAGCCGGCAAAACTTCTCTAATACGAATTGTAACAACCATAACTAAGGCGGATAAAGGGATCGTAGAGCTAAATGGTAATTCAATAAGCAGTAAGCATCCTGCCCAAATAGGATATATGCCTGAGGAAAGAGGCCTATATAAGAAAATGAAGGTGGGAGAACAGCTTATGTATTTAGCAAGGTTAAAAGGCATGTCAAAAGTAGATGCTAAAGCAGCAATTGATCATTGGCTTCAAAAATTTGAAATAGAATCCTGGTGGAACAAGAAAATCGATGAGCTATCTAAAGGTATGCAGCAAAAAATTCAATTTATTGCGACAGTCGTCCATAATCCACCTTTATTGATATTAGATGAGCCATTTTCTGGTCTGGATCCTATTAATACAAATTTGATCAAGCAAGAAATAGACAACATAAGAGATACCGGTACAAGCATCATTTTTTCCACCCACAGAATGGAACAAGTTGAAGAAATTTGTGAGTACATCGTTTTGATAAATAATGGTAAAAATGTGCTTGAAGGTCGAGTTGATGAAGTCAAAGCAAACTTTAAAGAAAATCTGTTTAAAGTAGAATTTAAAGGATTACTTGGAAATGATGTGTTAAATGCTTTGAATGTTGTTGAGAAGAAAGAAAATTCTGTAACAGTGAAGCTTGATGATTCTAATGCTTCAAATGCTGCCTTACAAAAATTCATTCAATCTGGGGTTCAAGTGATTTCTTTTAATGAAATTCTTCCAACACTAAATGAAATTTTTATTAAGCGAGTCGGAGAGTACAATACAAACGAATAAATATGACTTTTACTTCAACAGCAGAATACAAAGGAGACCTTAGAACTGAAGCCACTCATCTACGTAGTAACACCGTTTTTGTCACGGATGCACCAGTAGACAACAATGGCAAAGGAGAATCATTCTCTCCAACTGATATGGTAGCAACTGCTTTGGCGAGCTGTATGTTGACCATTATGGGTATAAAGGCTAGAGACAAAAAAATAGATATAAAAGGGGCAAAGGCAGAAGTAAAAAAGATCATGGCTTCTGACCCAAGACGCATAAGTAAGATTGTCATAAAATTACATATGCCCAATATCCCTTACACAGATAAAGAGAAGAAGATTCTTGAAAAAGCAGCTGATGCTTGTCCCGTAAGTCGGAGTTTAAATGCTGAACTTGAACAAGATATCGAAATCATTTGGGCGATATGAGCTTTATAAATTTATCTATAAAAGATAAAGTTCTCAAAGGCGAAATCCGTTTAAATGCTTCAAAGAGCATTAGCAATCGACTTTTAATGATCAAGGCGCTCTCTAAAGAACCTTTTGACATTTTAAATCTTTCATCAGCAGCTGACAGCGTTTGTCTAAACAAACTATTAAAAGATTTTACAAAGAACAAAACAAGTTTTGATGCCGGAGCAGCAGGTACAAGCTACAGATTCTTAACTGCATTCTTTGCTATCCAAAAGGGAACCCAGGTCTTAACTGGATCTGAGCGAATGAAAAAAAGACCTATTGGCATTTTGGTTGATGCGCTAAGATCACTCGGAGCAAATATTAATTATTTGGAAGAAGAAGGGTATCCTCCTTTAGAGATCAAAGATCCAGAACCAAACTCAGTTAAAGAGCTTCGGATTCCTGCCAACATAAGTAGCCAGTTTATTTCAGCCTTATTATTAATAGCACCGATTAGACCCAAGGGCTTAAAGATTATTTTAGAAGGAGAAGTTGTATCCCTCCCCTATCTGAAGATGACCTTAAACCTTATGCATGCCTTTGGGATCGAATCCAATTTTGAAGAAAACAGCATTGAGATTAAACCACAAAATTATAAAGGAAAGAATTATAAGGTTGAGGCAGATTGGTCAGCGGCCTCATATTATTTTGGGATGGCAGCCTTGTCTCAAAGTTGTGAGATTAGCTTGCTTGGTTTAAAGGAAAAAAGTATACAAGGAGATTCGGTGATAATGGACATCATGCAAACCTTAGGTGTTAGTAGTCGCTTTGAAGAAAATCAATTGATATTAGAAAAACATGAAACAGAAAAGTTAGATTTCTTTAAATATGATTTTACTTCTTGCCCAGATTTGGCTCAAACAGTTAGTGTCACCTTGGCTGGATTGGGCATAAATGCTTCTCTTACTGGACTGTCTACGCTTAGAATTAAAGAAACAGATCGTATTGAAGCATTAAAAAACGAATTGGAAAAAGTAGGATTGAAATTAGTTTGTGGCTCCGATAGTATTTTACAAGATGGACAAGTAGAAATTGATTCTGATACTGAGGTATGTTTTGAGACTTATGAAGATCACCGCATGGCCATGGCTTTTTCTTGTATTTCTTTATTGAGAAAAATCCAAATTATTGACCCAGCTGTTGTTAAGAAATCTTATCCTAAATTTTGGAAAGATTTGGCACAACTAGGATTTGAAGTCGAAGAAGAAAGCTAATCTCCCATCGAAATTATTTTTACTTCTACCCTTTGATTTTTCTTTTTGCCTAGAGGTGTTTTATTGGTATATCGCGGTTTTTCACTACCATAACCTTTATACTGCAGTTGACTAGCAGAAACTCCTTTATTTTCTAGATATTCAGCAACAGCCTTTGCTCTTTTCTCCGAAAGCGATTTGCAAAAAACATCGTCGCAATTGTTATTTGTATGTCCTCCTATTTCTATAACAACATCCTGATTGGTTTTAAGAAAACCATAAATCTCATCCAAGATTGGAAAGTTAGCTGTACCAATCTCAAAAGAATTCTCTTCAAAATTGAGGTTTTTTATTTCTAAAGTTTGTTGTTCTTTTAATTCCTTTTTCTCAAGACCAGAAATCGTATTCGACAACGGTTTTGAAGGGCTTACGACTGGTGCTTCTACTACTTTGGGACTTTCTTCTACCACAGCTATTTCTTCTTCTTCCACTTCCTCATATATAATGACAACTGCATCTTCAACTGTTCCACTTTCATTTGATCCTATTAACTTAATGTTATTTTTACCTTCTCTTAATTTAATTCTAGAATAAAATTTTCCAGTTGCTTCTGCAAAACCAAAATCACTTATGTTTTTTCCATTTACATTAAATTCAATATTTTTATCAGAAAAAATATTTTTTGCAGAAGCTTTTATTTCAAAAAATGCTTCTTCAACTTTGATATTTGCTTTAGGATTTTCAAAGGAAATTTCTGGTTCAGGAATGGTGCATGGAATAGGAGAAATACTTGATAAGTTATCCATCAAAATATGTCCATTATAAGGGAAAATGCTTGGTGTTTTCACATAGGCCTCCAGCGTTACAAAATAATGTTCTTCAGTAGGTTCAAATTTAAAGTTATATTCCACCCAGTCTGGATGATTAATCACAGGAGTTTCTGCTAGAAGTTCTGTTTTAGATCCTTGACATGAAGATTTTCCACCCCAAATTCTTAAGACACAAGGAGTCACATGATCAATAGAGTCAAGTTTCGCTCCTGTAATTGCTGATTCTTCTGCACTGATTCCAGTCTTTCTAGCTGGACTACGATAATTTTCTGATTGTGCTAAATACAAACTAAAGTTATAGCATTTTCCAACTTTCAAAGGAGCTGAAAGTGACTGAGAGACGGACTCCCAGGTTTCGTTGTCACGAACTACTAAACCAATGTAACTTCTACCATGATAAGGCTCGGTCTTTACTTTAAAGTGTCCAGGTTGAAGATCGGGAGGTGACTCTCCCGGAAATTTACTTAGTCCACAATCAGACCAACCAAGTATACTATTGGCATATCTGACATTGCCAATGTGAGGAATCCCCTCAAAGGAAGGATTACGCAGTGTGATGTCTCGGTCCTGAGCGTATAATTCTGGTAAAATCCCTGAAATAAAGATCAATGAAAGAAGTAGAAATCTCATATTTTCAATTTGCCATTTAAAACTTTAACGTAAAAATACCTAAAAGTATGATACACTAAGTGTTATAAAAATGCTAATTGTAAAATTTGAAAGAAAAAAAACAGAAATTAATAAGAATTACCTGCGCTTTCCTAACTGGATGCTTAAATAGAGATTGATAAAGAATGGTTGGTTATTCACATTTTCTGCTGTGATAGTAGCAGGTCTTGGGTTAATTAGATCAACATCATCTACCATGATATTTATTTCTCCAAAGAAAACATCTGCCATTAAGCCTATTTCAATGGCTTTGACAAATTCGTCAAAGGCTCCCCAATCAAAATGTATGGCACCTTTAAGGTGAATGCCAGGACGAGGTTTTAGTTCGTTAAATCCTTTTATAAAAGAGGAAGCACCAAAAATCCTATCTGGATCCAAAAAGACTTCTGCATTTTCAGTTGTGAATTTTTCACTTACTAAAGTTGGCTTGATGATGTTATTTACTTCAGATCTTCTAAGTTCAAGGTAATAAGGTTTTAAAAGACCAAGTGTTGGACCAGCCTCATAGCTATAGCCTATGGCTAAACCTTTTCTTCTAGCTTTTTCAGAGAGATATTTCTTAACTCCCATTCCGACCTTAAGAGTATAAAGGTTGTTTTGTTTTCCAAAAACGTATGATCTAGAGTTTTCTTGAAAATTTGAAGTTCTTATATCTTCCCTATTCTTATATTCTTTGGGGTGCTTTAGCTCTCCAATACTGATGTGATAGAAAGTAGTTTTGTAATAAGTTCTTAGTTTTCCTAGATTAACTCCTATAGAAAGGCCATTCGTGTTTAATTGTAAATCTGCTGCAAACTCTTTATTGAAAAGAATACCCTTAGACCCATTATTCATTTCCTTAGGGTTATAAACACCTTGTGAGAAGATGGATACACTGCCTAAAATAAAGAAAATTAATATGGCAATAAGTTTATTCATGCGGACCAGTTAGGCTTATAATATTAGAAAATTAATCTTTTGACGAAAATATTCTTTGTCGATACATTCAATTTACAAAATAAACAGGAAATATGCACAAAATATTTTCATATTATGAATACTATCCAAATAAAGTTCCACTTTTGCTAAAAATGGGTAATTCTATAAAAATTTTATAGGAATGCCAATCAAAATGGCTAGCGTATAAGATCCTTCTTCAAATCTAGTGTGGAAAAATCCGTCGTGATTTTCAGTTAGAATTCTTAAAAAGGTTAATCGAGTGTAAAGTTCATCTATATTAAGATTCGCCTCCTCTTTTTGGATGGTATCCTCAAGTATGGTCAATTTTAAGAAACTTTGACTAACATTTTCGTCAATAGAGCATAAAATGCTTGTCTGTTTATTTGCATTTAAAAAATGGCCATTAATGATCAGACTATAGATAATATGTAAAAGCACATTTTGTTTGACATAAAATTTAGGTTTGTCATCGTAACTTAGTTTAAATTGTACATCGTGAACGATAGCATCAAAAGCCAATTTTTGCTTTAATTGATCCTTGATATATTGAATGTCAAATATTTCTTCTTGATGTTCTTTGTCAGAAGCTAAAAAATACTTTAATTCTTTTCCAACTTTAGTAATTGAATCATTTAATGCATTTGAAAGATTGCATAGATTATCATAGGAGCCATAAATCTTTAATAAATTTGACAAACATCCTCTGCTAGATACGATCTGTTGAAAAACCATAAAGTACTCACTATGCTGATTTTTATTTAAACTACCTTGGAAGAAAGTTCTATTATCTTGAATGTCAGAGATATCATCTATTCTTCGATTTTTATATTCGAAATATTGCCTTTGAATATCAAGTTCATTTTTCTTTTGTTGATAGTCTAACAGCTCTTGATAAACATTTGTGTAATCATAGATATACCACAATATGTATTTCTTATCTTGAATTAATATCTTCGAAAAAGAGAAATCGTAAAACCCTGGCAAAGCATCACATGGTGCATGAATTTTAGTAAAGCTTATTTCCGATTCCCCCACTTCGAGATCTACAATAGAAGGGAAAACAGATTCCATAAGATCAAACCAAGTAATCACGTTTAGAGAATGAAATGAGCTAGCTAAAAAGATGGTGTCACAACTTTTTACTATTTGCCCATTCAAGCCCAGAAGGATTGTTTGACAGAATTTTGGAATACTGCGTTTTTTTATGTTGTACCTAGCGTTCATTTATATTAACTCTGTAGCAAGGTCAATAAATAATTGTTCCACATTTTCTCCGGTTTTTGCAGATGTGGTGATGTTTACAGGAAGGTCTACATGTCCCAAAATTTCATTTAATTCTGATTCATTTAAAAGATCCTTTTTATTCCCAACTATTTTTATCACCCCTCCTGGCAATAGTTGTTTGAGATAGTCTATATCAGTTACAAGGCCTTTATAGGTCAAAGGTCTTGTAAGATCAAAAACATAGATAATCCCACTCGCTCCTAAAAAGTAAGAAGTTGGAACTTTATCTTGTGAAACTTCTCCTGCAATATCCCAAACAAGTAAATTAACCTGATGTTCACGGATATTTAAAGTTTTCTTATTTACCTTAACTCCAATAGTAGTGAGATATTTATCGCTAAATTTGCTAAAGATAAATTGATTAAATAAAGATGTTTTCCCAACTCCAAAACTTCCAGTTAAAATAATTTTTTTACTTGTCATCTTGGATTTAATATTTTGTGCTTGCAATAGTATTTCCTTTTATAAAATAATCCTTGAGCTTAGAAGAAATCAATTCATTCTCATTACTTAATGGTTTTGGAATGTTTGGAATTTCTTTCGAAGCAAAATCATGCATACTCTGCAAAATATTTTGTTTCTCAAGTGTTGTTAGTGTGCCATCAACAGCGGCTGCAATATAATAACTATAAAATGTTTGTATCAATATTTTGTATCCACCATACTCAATCATTTCAAGTTCCAAGCTCTCTCTTTTAAAAGCATCTTCAACAAATGACTTAATGGCTGTAAGCATTCCAGCAATAACATCTTGATCAATCGTTTTCTTAATTGAAGCAGTTCCCAATAAAATACCTGAATTTCTTTCAATTAAAAAGATTTCCTCCATGTTTGCAGATCTCACATTACTTAAGATTAGATCAGATTCATCCACTCCAGTAAATACAGATTTAAATTTTCTTCTTATTGCTGTAAACGAAAGAGTGTTTTTGACTGTCCCGTCAATGCTTTCCTTAAGTGTTTCAAGCTGAAGGGTAACATATTTTTTAATCATTGTACCAAGGGCAGGATAAATAGTATCTAGAATCTGTTCCTGAGAATTTTCC
Source organism: uncultured Saprospiraceae bacterium (assembly GCA_938018185.1). Taxonomy (GTDB): domain Bacteria; phylum Bacteroidota; class Bacteroidia; order Chitinophagales; family Saprospiraceae; genus JALZVN01. The sequence goes on along the minus strand of CALIIW010000122.1, from coordinate 6,967 downwards.
AGTTTAACTTCAATCAACTTATTTATTGTCTCTTCATATTCGGTTGAAAAATTCTCTTTTAATAAAGATAAATGTTCTTCTATAATTGGGGATACTTTCTCAGACAGGTGCTGTCTACTTTCAAGTATTTTTTTGATCTCGGCCAATTCTTGTCTATCATCTTTAAGGAGTATTTCCTTAAGTCTGTCCAATAATGCTTCATCCATAATTGGATGATTTGTATTTGACATATTCAAATTAAAACAATTGATCCATTGTATAACAGTTTAAAATTTATTTCTTATCCATGAGTTTCTTTCCAAAATCAATAAACAACTGGGCAAGTTCTGTGTTCATATTGTCTTTACTTTGAATGATTTCCTTTTCAGTTTTTTTAGTATTTGAAATCATTAAATTTTCTAGACTTGAGAATTTTTGAGAAAGTTCCGTTTTCACATCAGTATTTGAATTCCTAATTGAATTCTTCACTTCTTCCAACTCTGTAAAAACCTCTTGCCTAAGTGCCTCTAATCGATTCTCCAATTCGGCAAATTTCGTTTCTACATCACCCAATTGTTTACCCATTAATATCTCCCTGATGGTATTCAATTCTCCAGGTGCTACTCCATTTTGGTTATTATTTTTACCAGACATTTAGATTTATATTTGATCTTTTTTGAGAAAGATAATAGAAGAACAATATTATTATATGAGAAATTTACTCTTTTTAGGAAATTTAGCCTAATATTCTACTTCTATTTTATCAATTTATATTTAAAACGGCTTAGAATTTTGTAAGTTTCATTGATTCTATCAGCATTTACAGTGTGAAAGAGAAATCCAAAATTTTTATTTACCTAGAAAAAAGATCAAACCGAACAAACTATGTCCTGAAATTGATCTTTGAATACGTCTATTTAATTGAATTTGTGACATCCAATTCTTTAAATGAGTTACAGGATTCGGATCTTCCTATTATACAGTATACCACAGAGGTTTCTATAGATAAAGGAATCCATATAAGTCCATTTGGTCTATTAGAAGAAACTGGATATTGTCAAAGACCGAAGGCGGTGAAAAGAAACTCCGACTTAGAAATTTATTCTAGCCAAACAGGTGATTTAAGCTTTGATATTTTTTCGGCCATTTTCTATATTGTGTCTAGAGCAGAAGAGTACGCTCCTAAAGACATTCAAACAGATCAACATCAAAGGTTTAAATCCGAACATTCCATCCTTAATGAGCTTGGGGTCACAAGAATCCCAATTGTTCATAAATGGTTAGAAGATTTAAAACTACAGCTGAAGCAAAAATATCCAGATTTGCATTTTCCCCAAAGGGAATATACATTCCAACTAAGTAGTGATATTGATATGGCTTGGTCGTATAAAAACAAAGGCCTCTTAAGAAGTGGTGGAGCTTTATTTAAAAATTTATTAACAGGTAAATTTGACCAGCTTAAAAACCAGCTTGAAGTAATTAGTAATCAAAAACAAGATCCTTTTGACAACTATAACTTCTTAGAATCACTTGTCCCTGGTCAAAGCATATTATATTTTATCCTTTTAGGGAAACATGGTAGGTATGACAAAAACATTTCCCGATCGAATACAGAATTCCAAGAATTGATTAAGCAATTAAATCGCAACCATAATATTGGAATTCATCCATCTTATGGAGCAGGTTCAGACAATAAAAAGTTAAATTCCGAATTGAGTCTCCTAGAGAAGATTATCAATAAAAAAGTGAATGCTAGTAGACAACATTATTTAAAGATAGCCTGGCCTGACACTTATCGTAGTTTGATAAAACTGGGTATTAAAGAAGATTATAGTCTAGGATTTTTCGATAATATTGGATTTAGAGTAGGACTTTGTGTCCCCTTCCCTTGGTATGACCTCGAAAAAGAAGAAATCACTGAATTAATGCTCCACCCATTTCAAGTAATGGACGTAAGTTTAAAAAATTATTTGAAGTTAGATCCAGATCAAGCAATTGAGCTAGCCATCTCAATTATTAAAGAAGTTAAAAAATACAATGGAGATTTTCATGTAATTTGGCACAACAGTTCATTCAATGGTGATTGGACAGAATGGCTTGAATGTTTAAAAAAGATGGTAAAAGAAGCAAGAAATGCTTAATACCATTTAAACTTTCAATTGCCGATTGAATAGTCCCAAATTTATACGATATTTAGCAACAATTTTTTTAGCATGATCCACAATCTGAGTATTCAAAATTCAATTGCTAGCCAATTCATAAAAGAGCTAAGGGATATTCACATTCAAAAAGATAGTTTAAGATTTAGAAGAAATCTTGAAAGAATAGGCGAAATATTAGCCTATGAAATCAGCAAGGATATGCCATATGAGCCAATTGAAGTAGAAACACCTCTAGGTATTGCAAAATCTACCAAATGTTCTAAAGAGATTATTTTAGGAACAATATTGAGAGCTGGATTACCGATGCATACAGGCATGCATAATTATTTTGACAAAGCGGAGAATGCATTTATTTCAGCCTATCGATGCCATCATAAAGATGGTTCTTTTGAAATAAAATTAGAATATGTTTCTTGCCCTGAAATTGAAGACAAAATTTTGATCTTATGTGATCCGATGTTAGCTACTGGTGCTTCTATGGATATCGCATTAAAAGAAATTTTCAAATTAGGAACCCCACACCAAACCTATATTGCTACAGCAATTGCATCGCAATATGGAATAGATTATATCAGTAGAATTTATCCCAAAGCAAAAATTTGGACTGGAGCTATTGATGAAGAATTAACAGCCAAATCTTATATTGTACCAGGATTAGGAGATGCAGGTGATTTAAGTTTTGGGTCGAAGATCCAGAGATAATTATAACTAAACCCGACGATGACAGGACTGAGCCCTGGTTTGATTTTTGGAATTATAGGCTGCTATTTTGTAGTTTTATATCTTATTTCTTATTGGACTGGTCGAAACGCCAATCAAGAGGACTTTTTTAATGCCAACAGAAAGTCGCCTTGGTATTTAGTTGCTTTCGGAATGATTGGAACCAGTTTATCAGGTGTTACTTTTATTTCTATACCTGGAGCAGTAGGTGCTTTTCCAGAAGTATATGAATCGATAACAGGAACTTCAAAGCTAAAGCCCAACATTGCTTTTTCCTATATGCAGATGGTTTTCGGCTACTTTTTAGGATATGTTGTTATAGCTGCTGTGTTACTACCTTTATATTATAAGCTCAAGCTTACTTCAATCTATGGTTATATTGAACAAAGGTTTGGTTTTTATTCTTACAAAACAGCAGCTGCTTATTTTTTAATTTCAAGAACAATTGGTGCTGCCTTTAGATTATACCTTGTAGCAATTGTGTTTCAGACCGTATGTGCTTTAACCGGTATGACAATTCCATTTTGGCTAACCGTTGCTATTACGATACTTTTGATATGGCTATATACTTCTAGAGCGGGCATCAAAACTATTGTGTATACGGATACCTTACAAACACTTTTCATGCTAGCGGCTGTAATCTTTACAGTGTTTTCAATTGGAAGTGCCATGGAAAAATCATTGCCAGAAGTGATCTCAATGATTTCTGAAAGTAAATATTCTCAAGTATTCTTTTTTGAAAATGGCTGGGCGGATCCTAACAATTTTTTCAAACAATTTATAAGCGGCGCATTGATCACCATTGTCATGACTGGCTTGGATCAGGATATGATGCAAAAAAATCTAAGCTGTAAGAGTTTGAAAGAGGCAAGATGGAACATGATGACTTTCAGTACTGTTTTGGTATTTGTAAATGTATTATTTCTTGGCCTAGGTGCCTTATTGTATTTATACAGCAGCTCTATTGGTTTAGAAATTCCAACAAAAATGGTGAATGGCGCTACCGGATTAAAAACAGATTTATTATATCCAGTCATTGCGCTACAGCATTTATCTCCTATTGCCGGCATAGCATTTATATTAGGTATTATAGCAGCTGCTTACTCAAGTGCAGATTCCGCATTGACAGCTTTAACAACCTCTTTTTGTATAGATTTTTTGGATTTTGAAAAAAATAAATCTGAATCAAATACAAAGACTAGATTGTTTGTACACATTGGATTTTCAGTACTACTCTTTTTAGTTATATTAATCTTTCATGGCATCAGTGATGATTCGGTAATTACAAAATTATTTATAGTTGCAGGATATACTTATGGCCCGCTATTAGGCTTGTTTGCTTTTGGACTGTTTAGTCGTTTAAAAATTAATGACAACTATGTTATTCCTGTCTGCATACTTGCTCCTATATTATCCTACTTTTTAAACATCAATTTAAAATCTTGGGGAATAGACATTGGCTTCTTAATTTTACTCTTGAATGGGATACTTACTTTCATAGGATTGTGGGCCATTTCTCACAAAGCAGAGGATTAAAATCGCCACCAAAAGAAAAAACTTATTCCTATTTATCTTGTTTAACAAATAGAAATAAAAAAATTAGAATGGGATTATTCAGCAATAGAAATAAATCAGGACAAAAGCCGGAACACTGGATTGACCTTAATACAGAATCACAATTAGATGAGATTCTCAAAGCATCAATGGAAAAACCGCAAGTTATTTTCAAACATAGTACCACTTGCGGCATCTCAGCTTCAGCAAAAAGTAGAATTGAAGATGATAATTTATCTGGTATATTGGATTTTCACTATTTAGATCTTCTTAGCTACAGAAATGTCTCAAACTTGGTTGCAGAAAATTTGGGCGTAATACATCAATCACCTCAGCTCATTATTATCAATAAAGGGAAAGCTATTGCCTACGAATCACACTTTGCCATTAACACTGATTTTATAAAATCAAATATTCCTGTCTAATTATACTCCATTTAATGGGCTTTAGGAAAAGTCATTATAGTTTGTCATCCACTTCTTTAAAATCTTTTTCATCAATATCCCCAAACCATTTATTTACTTTCTGACGTGCAGAGGTTTTAACTTCTTTATCAATGCAAAATGCTATTGCTGTAAGGCCAAAAGCCAATACCCCTAAATCATCTGTGAATCCGATTAAAGGTGTAAGATCAGGAATTGCATCAATGGGAGAAAGCAAATATCCAAGACAACCAAGAATTATATTTTTTGCCCAAGTGGGTGTTGATTTTTTTCGATAAGCATAAAACATAAGCAGAGCAGTGTAGACGACTTTTACACCTGCTTTTTTGGCAAATTTATTGAGTTTAGCCCAGAATTTTGATTCTGAAAACTCGTTTTTATATTTATTATCCTTAAAATCTTTCATAAAAATTACTTCAATCTAATATAAAAACGTCAATATTGCTTGAATTAGTTCTATGCAATCGACGAAATAGTTGAATGGATGGATTAATACTCCAAACATCAGGTTAATCATCCCTGATTTAGCTTTAATAAGAGCCCAGACCTAATATATTCAAGGGTATAGCTAATTAGGTATTTTTAAAAAACAAGAGGAAAGAAGAGATATACTGCAGTCATAAGAATGACAATCGCTATAATATTCAATATAATTCCAATTTTGGCCATTTGGTGCAATTCTATATGGCCGGAAGCAAAAACGATGGCATTTGGCGGTGTGGCCATGGGCAACATAAATGCACAGGAGGCGGCCAATGTTACAGGAATAGTAAGTTGTAAGATGTTTGCATCTAATCCTAGAGCGATACCTGCAACTACAGGAATAAAAACAGACACCAAAGCAACGTTGCTCATAAGTTCTGTCATGAACACTATTACTAAGACCAATAAAAAAGTAATTAGAAAGATGCTTGCACCTTCTTGTTGTGAAATAATGTAGCCGATGCGATCGATTATTCCAGCATCTGAAAATCCGTTTGCCAAAGCCAAACCTCCTCCAAAGAGAATCAAAATTCCCCAAGGCAAATTTTTGGTGTCTGGCCAATCCAAAATAAATTTTCCTTGTTTCAAATTTAGTGGAATAACAAACATAGCCAATGCCCCAATCATAGAAATAATGGTATCATTCAGATTTAAAGCTGGAAAGATATTATTTAGTGATGATCTCAATATCCAAGCCAAGGCAGTTAGCAGGAAAATAAGTAAAACAATTTTTTCTCTTTTGGAAAGAGGACCTAGATTTTCATATTCCTTTTTGATGAGTTCTTCTGATGATTCCATTTGTCCAAGATCATTTGGGTAAACCCATTTTACAAGTACCAAATAAGTTATTGCTAAAATAATTACAGACAAAGGCAAACCGATAGCCATCCATTGCAAAAAACCAATCTCTATATTATATTCATTTTGCAAAAAACCAACTAAGACAGAATTTGGAGGGGTCCCGATGATGGTCGCCATGCCACCAATATTTGCAGAAAATGCAATACCTAACATGATACTCAAAGAAAAATTCTTATCTCTTTTAGTAAATCCGTCTTCATCATTCATGAGTAATTTGATCACAGACATAGCGATAGGCAACATTACAACTGTGCTAGCTGTATTGCTAATCCACATACTCATTAAAGCTGTTGCTATCATAAACCCCATGATTACCCCATTTGCAGAGGTGCCTGTGATTTTGATTATAGAAAGTGCAATTCTTTTATGAAGCATGACTTTTTCTAAGGCAAGTGCTATCACAAAACCACCAAAAAATAAAAAGACAATTGGGCTGGCATAGTTTGCTGCAACTGGTTTTAAATCCATAGAAGCAGTCATAGGAAATAAGACAAGAGGTAGTAAGGCAGTAATAGAAATTGAAAAACATTCTGTGATCCACCAGGAAATCATCCAAGCTGCAATGGCAATTACTTTTTGCGCCTCTGGGCTCACAATAGTGAGCGGCGAAAAATATATGACTATGAAAAGTACAGGGCCTAAAACAAAACCTAACTGTTTATAAAGGGGATAATTTTTATGCAAAAAAAATATTTTATTTACATAAAAATAAAAGAAACTATTGACTTAAAATGTATATCCCAACTTTAATCCAAAAAGGTGATT
>CALIIW010000121.1 GCA_938018185.1 uncultured Saprospiraceae bacterium | reverse complement strand
GGATTCACAAAGTGGGATGGTACTTTATTTCAAAATGCAGGCTTAAGTATTGCGTTTGAAGGATTTGATTTGGAAACTTACAATGATGGACTTTCTAATGAATGTGAATTATGGTTAGGTGGTGAACAGGTACTTGGTCATCTCTCATGTGACCCTGTTTCTACTACAGCAGCTGATGATAATCCTTCGGTTAGAATTTTCCCAAATCCATTAAAAGATGCCTTGAATATTCATGTGGAAGATTCCAGAAAAATCAATAAGTATTCTATTTACAATAGCATTGGTGAGTTGATCCTTAGCAGTCCAAATGAGTTTGAATGCAAACAATGTTCTTTGGATGTGACTAAATTGATTTCGGGTATATATTTTATAAAAATTGAAATACCTGGAGAAGACAGTAAGGTCTTTAAATTTGTAAAAGAGTATTGATCTTAAGGTAAATCCAGGGCATCTTTATATGATAAAGGATCACCCTGGATTTACCCTTTTTTAGTTGATATTTTTTGATTAAAACCATTCCTACTTATATTCATATTCATCAATATCGATATAGTTTAATCCACCACAAATTCTATTCAAGGTCCAATTTAGATTTATATTCATCGGAAATTCATCTTCATCAAATGGTTCAAACCACTTTTCATCTATGGTTTCCGTTCTATAAATTGTGGAATCATTCTCAATTGTGAGTACCCAGCCTCCACAACAAGGGCAAAGTCCAAAATCGGGACCTATAACAGTTGCAGTAGATTCATAAATTATTTCTGGAGCATCATCCTTACTACATCCACTTGACAGCGCAAGAATTGCAATGATTAAAAGTGAGAAACAGATCTTTTTCAATATGACCATCATATGCTTTTTTTATATAAGACAGACAACAAGTGCAAAAAGGTTGGGTATGGGCACAATAATACTACTCCGATATTCTAAAACGGATACAACAAAATTTTAAAATAAAAGTTATAATCTAATAAAATTTAGATTTATGAAATATTATCAATATTTAACATTCTTATTCTTTCTATCCATTTCTTTCTTTACTTTCATTGCCTGCAACGATGATGAATCCCCGATAGCTCCTATAGATTCCTATTTTGAAAATGTGAATACCGTCACTGGATTATATCTTTATGATATAAATGCATCTGGAATAGGTAAATGGAGACAACCAAATGTAAAAAAATCGGAGGAAGTAAACATCTACCCTATACCAGCTTCAGATGTCTTGAATATTTCTAGCAATCTGCACATTACAAATGTTTGGATTATCGAGGCGGCTTGTTACAATGAAGACACAGAAAACATAGAAGAACTTAGTCAAGCATTAAGTTATGAAAAAGCAGAACTGGTACCTATTGAATTTACAGCAACCTTTTCAAGCCCAACTGATAATTTTCAAATAAATCTTGAAGCTTACGAAAAAGGATTTTATAGACTTTTTTATGAAATAAATAATGATCAGATCTATTGGGAAAACCTCTATGTAGATCCTGCAGTTAGTAATTTTCCGGACTTTAATTTTTTGGATGATTTGTGTCAGTAAGTCAAAAGCTTAATATTTAATTTAACCAATGATCGCAACAAATAAGAAGCACCAGAGCATGTCCTGGTGCTTCTTATTTAACTCCGATTAAAAAAATTGCGAACGGAAAATAATTAATAACTAATTCTTAATATCCAATTGACATCTATCACAATTCACATTAATAACAGATTCTGATTTTCCATTTCCGACAGTATATTTTTCTTGTACTCCATCTGTATTATCCATCCTAATGTACTTAGAATCTAAATTGCATTCTAGATATTTTTTTCTATCTAAATTTAGCTCATAGTTTGCTCCTTCCTCTACAACAAAAGAAATTTCTGAAAAACTGTTATTCAAATTAATTTCTAAAAAATCTTTAGCGATCAAGCCAATAGAAATATCAGAATTTTTTGCAGTAAGATCCATGCTAACATTTAATCTATCAAAAGTGAAACTAGTGAATCTTGCAGACTTTACATTTAAGGCTCCAATTTCCTTTGCAACGAATTCATCATTGGCTGAACCATGTATATCTAAATGGCCAACCGTCCCAAAACTATACTTGGTTTGGTAAGAGTGGGTTTTTCTGGAGTAGGCATTTGGCAAATCACAGGCTGGCTGCAATCTTTCAGCTCCGATACTAATGCCTCCAAGGTTTTCTATTTTAACATAAGAGTTTGAAGCAGAAATAGAAGCGGAAGCAACCGTATCAAATATCACATTATAACAAGATTTTAAATTGCCTTTCAATCTTCTCACCTTAGTTCCATAAACCTCTGCCTTAGTAAGATCTAAGTCTAAATCTCCCTCTAATTCACCAATTCTCAATGTAGCATTTTCATACCCTATGACTTCTAAATTTACTGTTTTTGGTATACTGACATTGCATTCGATTTCTAGAGATTCGATGGGATATCTCTTTCCATTGTTTAGAAATATATGGCACTCATCTGCTTTGAAAAAACCATTTTCCATTTTGAATTTAGTGATATTTAAATTACAATCAATTTTGACTCGATTATCAGAACCTTTTTTAAGTTTGATCTTAATAGCATCAAGCACCTCTTGCGCTATTGCCTCAGATTCGGCTTTAACTGCAATGTAAACTTCCTGTCTCACGACATGTTTATCCCAAGTCTCAATATTTAACTCTTTATTTATGTTTAATCTTGTCTCCCCATTTTTTCCATGAATGGAATAATGGTCATAAGTATTATTGCAAGTCATTGTCCCATGAGTATGCTTATCTATTCTAGTTGGAACATTACTAACAACAGTTGTATTTTCATCTACTTCTAGTTCTTGAACATAGGTTTTTGAAACTTGAGCCTGCATTTGCGCTAAGCAAAATAAAAAGGTCAGACTGCCTAATAAGATTGGCTTAAATCTGGATGTCAACTTTCTTACTATTTGAAGGTCGCTTATTTTCATAATAATTTATTTTTTCAATCTCTTTTTGGATCTTATCCAAAAGTTCGATTTTAGATTTGTAAAAATTTAGAATCTGATCGCCAATAAATTCCTGGTAACCATTTTGTTCTATGTAAACTTTGTAATCTTGAAATTGTCCATCCATGAA
>CALIIW010000120.1 GCA_938018185.1 uncultured Saprospiraceae bacterium | reverse complement strand
AATCAAGAAATCGAATTAAAGACACAGGAGATTTCTGCATATGGCGCTTCAGCCAAACAACTTTATGGTCCTGGTTTTGCTATCACTGGAAATAGTTCAGAATTTATTGATCCAATTTTTTCATCTGGCGTTACCTTTGCAACACACTCAGGTTTATTAGCTGCAAAGCTTGCTGTCAAAACATTAAATGGGGAACAAGTAAACTGGGAAGAAGACTTCAAAAACCACATCTTGCTAGGTGTGGAAACTTTTAGAACATATGTTGACAGCTGGTATGATGGAACGCTGCAAGATATCTTTTTCTACACTTCAGAAACTGCAGAAACCAATGCGACAAATGCAAAGATGAAAAGACAAATTTGTTCTGTTTTAGCTGGCTACGTCTGGGATGAAACTAACCCCTTTGTTAAAAAACATAAAAAAGCGGTTAGTTCCCTTGCCAGAGTAGTAAAACTATACTAGAATTTTTTCTGTGCCTTCTCAAGCACTTCAAAAATCGTTCTTGCCCAATAATTTCTTACACCAAAGCCTCTTGCTTTAGCAGACATTCTTTGGGTCTTTTTAATTTCAAGTGTTGCAATATCAAATGTTGTAAGCCACATCGTTCCTAGATCAGAACGCTTATCAAAACTTTCAACAACGATAACTGCTCCATATCCTGATGTATGTGTATCATTACCTAATTCAGAAACCACTTTAGCTACATCTTCTTTACTTATTGAATGGTTGCTATTGGACACCAATACCTCAGCATCAATAGCCTCATTACGTTTTGTGACTACGTCATAAAAATATTCTATGTCAGACTTTTTAAAAGCCTTTTTCACATCATATTTTTCTTCCTCATTCATAATGAGGTGATTCCATTTTGGCAAGTAATTGTCTTTCAAATCAACAGGATTTGTAAAACCTTCTTTGCCAATCAATCTTGCATTGCTAAAATCCACACCATAAAAAATTACTTTTCCGGTGCTTGATTTTTTCTGAGCTTGAACGGTTGGAGCAAGCACAAATATTGCCAATGCAATTGTTAGTAATAATTGAAATGTTTGCTTCATTTTAAATTCATTTTTTGTTTAAAAATTTATCCTTTCTTTTTTTTCTTTTTAGAACTAGATGATTTAGCCACCTTCAATTCATTCTTAGTCAAGTATTTTGCGAACTCCTTTCCAGCTTTCGCATAACCTTCCATTAGTCTCTTTGTTACATCAAAATCAAAACCCATAGCATCAGTTCCTCTTACATCATCCATTTCCATTAGTCCTAATGCAGTATCTGAACCTGCTTCTGTAAGCTTCATCTCCAAAGACACAAATGCATATTGCTTCATGATTCCTATGTTCCAACCTGGTTCAGTATGTGTTGTATAGACATGTAGTTCATGAGAAGCGTCTTCAAAAGTTTCTGAAGCTTTTACCTTTGTTTCTAGTAAGCCTTTTTTCAATAATTCCATAAACTTAGGTTCGAAATGCTTGTCTCTGTCAGCAATCCATTTTGAATGCCAAACTTCTCCTGAACCATTCTCTTCTTTGTTTTTTTCTTCAATCTTTTCTTTGACATATTTCTCCTCTGTAGTTTTTCCAACACCCATGTCTTCATAGTGGAATACTACCTTCATCTTTGTAGCTGATGTCAAGGCACTAAAATCACCCTTTTTCATTCTAATTTTCTGAGCCGATGCAGAAAAATGAATCATAAAAGATAGTGCTAAAATTAAACTTAGTTTTAATAATTTCATTTAAATTGATTTTATAGATTAATAATTGTTTACTTGTTGATAATAAAGTACGCCGAAATACTGTCAACACAAAACAAGCAATACTTGAATTATTTACTGATTACTGTACTCTATTTTCATTTATTCTAAAAACTAGCGATTTACTTTTCTTTGACTATATTAATATATACAGTTAAAGAAACTCCTTTTAATCTTTCACTTCCATTTTAATGATGGCATCCTTCTTCCCTTTAATATAAACCTCTGCTAGTAAAATATTATCTGTTGCTTTCAGTATTCTTGTGGTGTTAAATTGATATGTTGCGGTACCTTTTACTTCTTTAGAATCATAAAGCGTATGTTTCGTAAAAGAACCTGTTGCGTCATCTATTTTATAGGCAGTCAAAAATCCCCCCAAACCATCTTTATGTTTTTCTGGGATCTCGTTAATACCTATTTCTGCATTTTTTACATTATCTAGAAACAAAATGTAATGCGAATCAGTACCCCTTAAATAAGAAACTCCTAACCCACCTTTTCCTTTTTTCCCTTCTTGTCTCTTAGGCAATTTTTTCATCCAAGCTACCTCCCCATCAGGATTTATTTTTGCTGCCACTAAATCTCTAAAATTATATGTATATACCCTTGAATTACTTTGTCCTCTATATTCTATTTCTATGTAATATTCTTCTCCTAGTAAAAACAAACTTCCATCTGGGTTAACTGTAAATTCACGTAAACTTAAATTCCTAAGACCTGCCTTATCATTATTCTTTTTCTTAGTATTCTTTTTCTGTTGATATTTACTAGAATATTTATTAATAAGCTTTATAGGAAATTCAATGGTACTACTTTTTAAGGTTTTTCCCTCCTTTGAAATTTCGAAGTACTTAATTCCTTTCGTGTTTTGAATGGAAGTTTTATCAAACCAGAAGTCTAAAGATGTGAAACCTTGATAATAGTATCCAGCCATATTAAAATTGCCATCAAAGTTTTCTTCGACCACCAATTTTTTAAAGTAGAAATCCTCCCCTAATCCTTCAATATCACTAACCGAAAGTTCTCCTGTTTCTGGTATTTTAATTAATTGTAAATGCTCACTTTCTGTATATAAAGAAGTCATATACACTGTCCCATCTTTTGCAACTGTGTATGCTATGTTGTTCATTTCTTTTTCCGTATAAGGCATTTTTACTTCTTTGCCCCACTGCAATTCCAAGGAAGTATTAAACACATAAAAACCTAGCAAATCATAATTAATAGCATCTCTTTTTGAAATAGGTTTTCTGCGATAGGTTACCAATATTTTTGATTCATCAAAAGATTTATAGATTATAAATGGAGATCCTGTTCCAACACCCATAAATCCTGGTCGCAATTCATTCTGACTATTAACAATAGCCCCTTCAGATGTTATTAGACTTTGTTCTTTCCCAAACTCACATTCATCAATTAATACCTCTCTTAAGTGGAGTGATCTTTTTTGAGATTTTTTATCTAAAGACTCGAACAAATAATAGAATTTATCTCCTACTTGGAGAATTTCTACTCCTCTGTTGTATGGCACGTCGACAGCATACGCTTTCCTAGCTACTTCTTTCATATTCTGAACATCGAATTTCTGTAGCGTCACTTTTTCTTCTACTGTTTTTACAGAATAGGCAAAGCCCTTGTTGTCAGAAAAGTAAAATTTATCTCTTGCATCTACTACTTCATATGGTTCAGAAAGAGAGACATTAAAATCATTAGATAGATTTTGTGCCGAAATAAATATAGCGACACATAAAAAACTCAACACTAGATTAAATTTTAACATAGTTATTATTTATTGGTTAGATTTAAATAAACTAATAATTGTTTACTTGTTGATAATAAAATCCTCCTCATTCACCTTCCCATTCAATTCCATATTTACAAAACTGATTTTAGTAAAATCTGCCTCTCCTTCTCTTAATATAACCGATTTCACTAAATAAGTTTCTTTGTCAAAATACACCTCAATAGTTTCGAGATAATTCTGCATCCTCTTTTGTAGTGGCGTTAAAGTAACTCTATATGATGTAGCATTTTGCTCTAATACTGGTGTGAATTCTTTTTGTTCCTTTAAAACGTCTCCAGACATTGCTTTTGACATCATTTTACTTATTTTTTTAAACATAATGTTTTGAGCCATATCAATTTTGTTTTTCTTCCCTTCATCATTGATCAATAATTTTCCATCCTTTAAAACTACGACGTAATTATATGGATCATTATATTCCCATCTTATTTTATCTTCCTTTTCATATTTAAATACTCCTTTGGAAGAAACCACATTTTCCAAAAAACTAATATGTTTTTCTTGGGTAAAATCAGAACTCAAGGTGTTAGCTGATTCTGAAACTAACTTGATTTTATCTTTGACAAAATCTAAGTCATCTACAATAGTATAGTCCTGAGCAAATGCAAATAGGGAGAAATGAAAACAAAAGAATAAAAGGATTATTCTGTACATAAATTGTATTCAAAGGTTTTTGATACTCTATTGCAAAAATAGTGCTTGTAAATTTAACAAATTACTAGACTTCCTGCTTTTATTGCTTATTTAACATTTGTCTTAATTATTATTAAATTTTCCGCCCTTTTTTATACTATTTAAGTCAATCGAAGCATAAAATATCAGCTCTAAGGACACTAAAATTGACATAATTTTGCACAACTTAAAACAAGAACTGTTTTCTGCATAGCTAGAAAAGCAAACCGTTTTTAGCCACTTTTTTTATCGTCGGAGAATTTTTCCACTATCAGTCATCTCTAATCTATCGACAAATTTTATTTTTTGAGGTAGCTTATAAGTACTCAGCCTTTGTCGGCAAAAACGAATAATCGATTCGGAATCCGCCGAAGCTCCCTTTTTTAAAACAATTTCTGCTTTTACAATTTCACCCATCAATCGATGATGTGTACCTGATACTTTAGCTTGATCAACAGACTCGTGCTTGCATAAAACTTGTTCTACTTCTATTGGAAAAACTTTATTTCCTGAAACATTTATCATTGTCTTTTCTCGTCCTTCAATTTTTATTAATCCACTTTTATCTTTGCTCGCCAAATCACCAGTCAAAAACCATTCATTTTGGAGTACCTGCTCTCTACTAATAAATGGCTCCAAATAGGCATTAAACATACCGGGCCCCTTTATACCTAAATGTCCTATTGCTCCGTCAGGCAAAACATTAAATGTCTTATCTAAAATCCCGATAGTATAATCTGGCAAAGCATGCCCCACAGCCTCTGGTTGCGTATCAGATCTACTGTCATTAATTATTGGCAAGCCAATTTCAATAATGCCATATGCTTGAGATACTGGAATTTTAAATTTAGCATAAAATAGATCACATTGTTGCTTGGAGATAGCCGTTGAAGTAGATATAACTTTTTTCAAGCTTGGAAACTCTTGAACTTTTTGATAAGCACTCAACATCTTAATATGCATAGGTGACACATAAAGAAAAGTTCCTTGATTATCAATAATACAATCTGCGATACTGTCAGCTTGAAAGTCTTTTGCCAAAGCGATCGTACAGCCATTTTTTAAATATAGAAAAATGGAAACCACGAAATGGTATGACATTGGCAAAACCCAAACAATTACATCTTCTTCTGTTAAAGTTAAACCTTTATTAGCTGATTCTATCCTTTCAAAAATAGATTGATGATTTATGACAACTCCTTTGGCCTTCCCTGTTGTGCCAGAGGAATATCTAATTATTGCTGGATCATCAACAGCAATCTTCAAAGGAGAAATTTCCGAATCTTGCGCTTTTGAAAAAGTCCATGTCTTATTTGAAATTGTAGGATTGTCAACAATACGAAAAGCTACTTCCGCTCCTTCACCATCATCCAATAAAAAGGAAATCTTTGACTTCTTTAAAATCGCGTTAACCTCATCACTTTTTAATTGAGCTGAAAGAGGAAATACAATTGCATTAAGTTTCAGGCAAGCAAAAACAGAGATAATAAACTGTCTACTATTTCTACCCATTACACCTACCGCATAGTTTTCTCCTACGCCATGATCCGCCAAAATTACTTTTAGCCGATTTACATCTTCTTCAAATGAGCCATAACTTAAAGTACCTTGAGCATCAACGATGGCCTTACGATCCTTTCTATTACGATTTTCTTCAAATATTAGATCAACTATATGCATGCGATTAAAATTCAAGTTTGTTTTGGACTTTCTTTATACTTTCTAATGCTTCAATTCCATTTACTTTGTCACTAGCTAATATTCCAGCGGCAAATCCCGTTTGCAAACAAGTACCTATTACCCTAGCACTTGCTATTGCCTCATCATCAGCACTAATGTTTCGTCCTGCAAAATATAAATTATCTATGGAATCTGAACACAAGCAAGCTGCTGGAATATCATAAAAATCATCTAGAGAGAAATACTCCATCTTTGGCTTGGAATCCATACTCCAATATTCAATTGGCCAAGAGCCTCTAGCTATACTTGTAGGATCTTTAATAGATGCTAGAACTTCTCTTTTATTTAATATTTTTTTTCCTAAATGCCTTCTACCTGTTCTTATCCCTACTTGATCTTCTATTTGAACAATTCTTGCATTTTCAAAATTTTTATTTCCCTTCTTTAAAAAATCAAAAATCTCCATTACCAATGACCTAGCATATAAATTTAATTCAGTCATCCGATTAGTCTCGAATGTTACTTCAAATGGTATGCTTAATTTAAAATAAAGTTGGTTAAAATCACTAGCACCTGGCATGATCGAAAGACGTTTTGCTGCTTTTGTCAAACCAGATTCTCGCATGCCTTTTTGCAAGGACTTCATCATGGACAATTTAAAATTTTCAATATTATCAGCAGTTAAGTCACTTACACTAAATACCTGTGTTGATGTCTGATATTGATCCGAACTGATAAGATCCAATGACAACAAATCTATCAATGTGGCATCACCACTACAATCAATAAAAGATTTGCCTTGCAATTTTATATTCTTATCATAATTCAATAATTCAATATTATCAATTGTCGACCCCTTCTTACTTGCAGAATGCACCGTACTTTGAAGAAACAAATCAATCTTATTGGCTCTAATCAAATCATCGCATAAAACTTTAAAAGCACTTTTTCGATAAGGTAAATATTGCAAACCTTCCTTGCCTTTAATAAGATCAGTCTTGCTTTTGATTTGAAGCTCAGAAACAAATTGCTTTAAAAACCCTCCAGAGACAAATCTCCCTAATTGATTTTCTGATCGCAGATAAGCACCACAGATAGTACCTACATATGCTGCAGTTGCTTTCCCACCCAAATAGGCCGATCGTTCCACCAAAGCGGTTTTTGCACCATTTTGGACAGCAGCTATAGCAGCAGCAACTCCCGAAGCTCCTCCTCCTATAACAACTACATCGTAAGTTTCAAATATTTCTTTCACAATAACAAATGTCGAAATTCTTTCTCAAAATAAAGCAGATCTTTTGCATTCAATCTATTCGTTGCATAGGCTATAACAATCTTTAAACGACCTTCAAACTCCATAAAAACAATCGTAAAACCTGGCAACTTATTAGCTGGTGGCAAATGTGTGGCATCTAAAACAACAAAAGGGGAATTGCCATCCAACTTTAAACTTTGCCCGGTATCAGAAAAATAAAAACTTGCAAGTTTACCTTTGGTCGGCCCTTTCACAATATACTCATAAACTTGTATTGGAAGTTTTAGAAATAGACTCATCAGACCAGCATACTTTTTTGGTATACGTTCCTTAATTTGATCTTTCAATTGTCTATTGATTTCATCAATCGTCTCTTTGAAAGAAGTAAAATGTTGTGGATATAATCTGAAAAACAAATAAGAAACTTGGTTACCTATGCCCGGTTGAAAAATACCCCTTTTCCTTTTATCTTGTGGGACAGGAATTTGAAATGAAACCAATCGCTGGTTTTTACTTTTAATTACTTCTTGCAATAAAAAACTAGTTGCCCCTAAATAAAACGGACTTATGGCTAAGCGGGTATAAGTTTGGGCTTTCTTTTTTATTTGCAATGTTTCTTCCTCTGTAAAAGGAATAACATGATAGGCTATTTGGGATGCTTCCTTTTCATCTAGCGGGTCGCAGGTGCTGACTTCAACACCTCTATTTTTCATTAAAAAGGACTTGACATTTTTAGCATCATCAAGAAGATCTCGCAATGGCCATTGCTCGAAGGCTGGGACATAATTTTCTATATCCATGTGCTCAACATCCCCAATCAAATATCTGGCAACAAATTCTGCACCCTTTGCATCGAATAATGCATGATGCCAATAGAAAATTAAATGGTTTTTAATTTCTGTTTCAATCAACTCCACCTTGATTAAACCGGCCGCCTCAAGTTTAAATGTTGGAAAATTCTTTTGATCATAGATGACCGGTTCTCTAGCTTTTGTATAAGTCAAAACTTCTCCTACAGACTGAGATTTAATTTTCCAAATTGGTGGGCTAATTAGCGTGTTTTTAAGATAAATACTCGACAACCACTTTATAAATGTAGAAGCAACCTTCTTAGAGACAAAGGCTTTTAAATCAGTTTTGCCTTTTTCGATTTCAAAAATCAGACAACCAATATTTCCAATTCCCTTGTTCTTTTTTATATGTCTATCTAGAAGGATTTGAAAATAGTCAGAGCCATTGAAATAAATAGATTCTGGATATTCTTGATTATTCTTGTTGCGCGGCGTATTCAATAGCACATTTTGATAGAGAACTTGGAGATTCTATGTTCTCAGGAGTTAAAATTTCATCTGGTAATTCAATGCCAAATTTTCTTTCTAAAAATAACACAATTTCTATTTTTGAAAAAGAATCCAAACCTATTCCGGACAAAGAGCTTGTTGGTTCTACAACAATTTCTTTGGCAACTAATTCGCTTTTAATAAAGCCAC
The DNA here is from genome assembly GCA_938018185.1 of uncultured Saprospiraceae bacterium. Taxonomy (GTDB): domain Bacteria; phylum Bacteroidota; class Bacteroidia; order Chitinophagales; family Saprospiraceae; genus JALZVN01. The sequence continues at coordinate 4,368 of CALIIW010000120.1, read as the reverse complement.
AGATTTCTTTTTCTAGTAATTCTTGATTTATATTAATTGACATCTTTTATTTTTCTAATATCACGGATGCAATCGCCATTTCCTTTACGTGCGATAAACTTACATGACAATTCACAATTCCTCTTTCTTCTAAATATTTTTTTAAGCCTTCACCAAATTGAAAAGATGGCTTCCCTAGTTCATCTGATACTATCTCAAGTTCTTCACTTGGAAAAGCTCCTTGCCAACCCGTACCGAGGGCTTTCAAAAAAGCTTCTTTGGCAGCAAATCTAACTGCGAAATGCTCCGCCTTATTAAACTTAGATTGACAGTACTCAATCTCATATGGCGTAAAGGCTTTTTCTATAAAACCAGGCTTTTCAATTTTCTTTCTAACCCTTTCAACTTCAATGATATCTATTCCTGTTCCGTAAATCATTTTAAATAACTTAGATCCATAGCCAATTCTTCAGCGCTTTGGCGTGAAGATAGTGCTTTTAAGTGATTTTTAAATATGGAACTAGAGCTCTTTTCCCATGTGGAATTCATCAAATAAATAGCTTAAGAATTAGAAGAACAAGAGCCTTGTCTTCAAAAAAGCTCTTATAGTCGAATATTCCATTACTAATGAAATCTATCTCCTTACAATCAGTTTAGCTTCCAGAGTTAAAAATAAGGCTCAATTGCCAATTAATATGCGATAATAATATATATGTTAGTTGCGAAATACTTGAACCCTTGTCCCTTGAACGCCTGTACATTTACATTATTAAATGAAAGAAAATTATCATGCTTCAAATTAATAGAATATGATTTCAGTCTATCAAGTTAAACCGGGATTTCAAAAACTTTTACAGCCTTTATTAAAAGGCCTTTACAAAATTGGGATAACTGCCAATCAAATAACTATCACCGCGATAATTCTTTCTATTACTTTGGGAAGCTCCTTTGTTATATACCAGGATTTCAAAATTGTTTTTTTGCTTTTACCATTGGGGCTACTTATAAGAATGGCATTAAATGCATTGGATGGTATGATGGCAAAGCAATATAAAATGCAAAGCAAATTAGGAGAGATTCTAAACGAACTCGGTGATGTAATATCTGATCTTGCCATTGCTTTACCTTTTATGATCCTTCCTTATACCAATCCATTCATCATAATTCTCTTTGCAATTTTATCAAGCCTCAATGAGTTTTCAGGGGTTCTTGGAAAAGCTATGGGCGGCGAAAGAAGATACGATGGACCTATGGGCAAAAGTGATAGAGCCTTACTAATAAGTGTATTCTGTATTGTCCATTTCTTTTGGGAAGGTCTATTAGTTTATACCGATTGGATTTTTGGTGTTGCATGCATTCTTATCATTGTTAGTACCATTACGAGATTAAAAAATTCAATATCATGAAAATATTAGGAAATAATGTTCAACCGGAAGTGGCATATATCATGGCAATTGTTTTTGGCGTATTGCTCTTACTACTTTTTACCTTTTACATTTTATCAAAAAAGAAGCCATCCACAATGATGGACGAATTATTCTTAAGGACTAGGTCTTGGTTTTTTATAGCGATTGGGATAGGAATATTGGTCATTGCTCCTTCAATTGTCGGAACAGTTTTAGTCTCTTATGTCTCTTTCATTGCCTTAAGAGAAATGTTTTCGATCTCTTACTTTAGAGAAGCCGACAGGACAGCTTTAGCTTTTGCCTACCTCGCTATCCCAATCCAATATTACTTTGCATATCATGGCATGCATCAACCGTTTTTATATTTCATTCCAGTAGTAATGTTTATTGGCTTACCTGTACTATTAGTTTTAAGTGGAAAAACAAAAGGTATTGCTGTTTCAATGTGTTTGATACCAACGATACTGATGTTGACCATTTACATGTTGAGTCACATCATCTTATTATTCAGTTTAGAGATTCCAAATTTTGAGATCGGAGCCAGTGGCTTAATTTTATTTCTAATTCTATGCACCTCTTTTAATGATGTGTTTCAATTTACATGGGGAAAACTCTTAGGCAAGAACAAAATTACACCTACAGTAAGCCCAAATAAAACATGGGCTGGATTTATTGGTGGAATATTAACGACTGGTCTTCTTGCCTATTTTATAAAATTTCTAACGCCTTTAACAGGTCTCCAAGCGATTTTACTTGGTTTAACCATTGGTATCGCAGGTTTTTTAGGCGACCTAATTATTTCTGCTATAAAAAGAGATTTACAAATAAAAGATACAGGAAATTTGATCCCTGGTCATGGTGGCGTGATGGATCGCTTAGATTCCATGATTCTAACTACACCCATTTTTTATTACATGCTTGTGTTTTTTATAAACTAGGTAGATAAATCAAAAACAATTAATAATTTAAAAATACTATTATGAAAAATATATTCAGGAAAATATTTTATGGTTTACTAGTTCGCCCTTTTCTTAAATACATCATTGGTGTACAATTTAAGTATGAATCTACCTTTGAAAATCTAGATCAATTTATTATTGTTGCAAATCACAATAGTCATTTCGATGCTATTTCTATTTTAGCTGCACTGCCTGCTAATAAACTAAAAAATGTAAGAACAATTGCAGCGGGCGATTACTTTGGTACATCTCCAAGTAGTGAAGGTATCATGAACCTCTTCTTCAATGCCATTCTAATTAATAGGAAGAGAAAGAAAACGGAAAGATCATCAATTGATATACTAGATGAATATCTTAAGAATGGAGAATCCTTAATTTTATTTCCAGAAGGCAGCAGAGGCAAGCCTGGCGTTTTATCTGAATTTAAAAAAGGAATCGCTGTGCTTCTAAAAAAGAACCCGAACATACCTTTTGTCCCGATCTACTTAGACGGATTAGGTAAAGTTCTACCGAAAGATAAATTCCTTTTACTTCCAATGAACTCTATAGTAAATTTCGGCAAAGCCATTCTGCCAAAGCAGGACAAAGTTGAATCGATAGTCGCAGAAGTAAAAGCCGCTATATTAGAATTGAAAGACAAAAATAACAAAAACAAAAAATATGGATACGCCTAAAATTTCAATGATCTTATTTTTAATTGCAGCATTTCTTGGAGCCATTGGACAATATCTATACAAGTCTGGAGCAGAGCAAGCTGGTGACTCTATATCTAGTTATTTATTAAACCCAAGACTACTTGCAGGTGTGGGATGTTACATTGCTGTCATGGTTCTTTTTGTAGCAGCATTTAAAAAAGGTGGATCGCTATCTGTGCTCTATCCTATTTACGCAAGCACATTTATTTGGGCAGCAATTCTTGCTCTGGTGGTTTATGGTACACCTATAAAACCAATTAATGCAGCAGGCATGTTCCTATTAGTGGGTGGCATGTTTTTGATGGGGAAATAGTTTTGCAAAATAATTTTAAAAAAACGTCAGCATGAAAAATATAAAATTCAGATCCATCATTTCGTCTCTTTTTATTTTATTAATTCTCTGTGCAAACAATGCCTTTGCAAGCTTTGACAATATTATAAGCCTGGTTGAAAAACCAGAAGTCATAATAATACATAACAAAAATGTACCCTTGCATCATAAAGAGGCCTTGATCATTTTACCAGGTTTGGAGGACAGCAAGAAAGGAAGAAGAAATCAAAAAGAATATTTTGAACAAACAAAGTATGACCTTTACATTCCACTCTTCTTAAGTAAAAACTCCTTTGACCAAACGGTAGAAAATTTTGCCCACTTTTATGAAAGCAATAACTTGGCTTCCTACAAAAAAGTTCATGTTATTTCTTACATACTTGGCTCCTGGGTCTTAAACACATACATCAATGAGTATGGACATCAAAACATCTCGACCATAATTTATGACAGAAGTCCACTTCAAGAAAGAGCGCCACGAGTAGTGAGAGATAGGATTCCTTTGTTAGGACGATTAGCTAAAGGAAAAATATTAGATCAATTATCTCACCTACCCTATCCATCTATAAATAAAGAAGAAATTAACATCGGTATAATAGTAGAAAATAAAGCAACTCGATTGATTCGCCATTTCAAAAAACAAACTTTAAGTTATGGTCCGATAAATTGGGACAATTTAGATTTTAAGGAGTGCCATGATGATCTATTTTTTGTGCCGCTTAATCATGATCAAATGTATACATCTTTTGACATTATTGGCGAGGACATTTTGCATTTTATTCAGAAAGGCACTTTCAAAGAAGACTCAAAAAGGACTGCTTATAAGTGGGATGTGTTTAAGAAGTAATTACTTAAACTGCTCCACTTTAATCGGCGTACGAAACAAACTCAACAAAACAAATGTAACTGTTCCAACTACAATACCTGCAATCGTCGCCAAGCAAACCGCTCCAACCAAATATTGAGTACCGAGTTCCTTCCAGGATTCTATGTTGAGC
>CALIIW010000119.1 GCA_938018185.1 uncultured Saprospiraceae bacterium | reverse complement strand
AGAATGGCATCATTATTTTTTTGATGTTTTAGCTTCCAATATTGGTAGGCACCAAAGCCTAAAAAACAAATTCCTATTGCTATAAAGACGCCACTTAAATTTTCCAAACCATTACTGATTCCGATCAAAGTGCTTCCTCCTCCGATTGCTAGGATTAATGCAGGTAGCCAACAACAACTTGTGGCTATTATAAAGGCTATTGAACTTCCAAGAATTGAATTTTTATAATTCACTTACTTCATATATTTTATAAGCTAAAGCGCTCCTACTTTTAAACAAAAAAATCCGTTTATTTTGACACCACTTTCAACCATTTGCTTATTAATTTAGGATCAATATCTTCTCCCTTTCTCACCTTAATATGCCGCATTGTCTTTCCTTCCCCTTCTAATAGACCAGATGAATCTTCTATCCTATCTGCGTTATAAAAACCAAAGGTCAAATGTTTTTTTAAAAACCTTAAGTACGCATAGTCTTTTTGTTTTGCAAAAACTGGCATTCGCCATTTAATAGCCTCCGTTGTTCCTGGAACAGCTTCGTGAATTAATTGCCGAATTGATTCCAACAAAATAATTTGCTCTTCCTTTGCTTTAGAGATATAGTCTGTTACCTCTTGGTTGAAATTCATCTTTTTCTACAATTATATTGAAGTGATTTATTCATCATTTTTTTATTCTTTAATCTGCGATAAATAACATTGCTTTCTTCGCCAACTTTTTCCAATCCTTATTATACTCCCCTGGTACTTGAATCCAATCTTTCATTCCTCTATTCTTGCGAGACGGATCCCAGTTTTGAGAACCTTCATATTTATCAAGCAACAGATCTACTTCTTCCTTGCCAATTTTGAATACCATTTCATCTTCAAAAAAAGAAACAAAGACTTTCTTCTTAAACTTACCACAAGGTTTGCCAAACATTTGTCCGAGTTCAGTTGCATCTAATTGATTGACTATTTTTTCAAATAATTTATGGTTTTCAGTCATCCATTTTTTGTTTATAAAATAAAATCAACTTTTAGCTTTCTATCCTACCTGTGCTGATCAATCATAATCAAATTCCCATCAGGATCTTTGAACATAAAATTTGCTGGCCCCGAACTTGTTTCTTCTACTGCACCTGCCAATATCGTGACCTTAGAACTTAATTGTTTATGAATTTCTCTAACATCATCGAAGGTTTCAGTTTCTTTTCCAAATTCATTCCATCCAGGATTGAATGTTAAAATATTACCTTCAAACATACCTTGAAACAATCCAATTAAGGCGTTCTCATTTTTCATAATAAGATACCTCTTTTCTAATCCGCCATTTAAGACTTCAAAGCCAAGATTTTCATAAAACTCCTTGGACTTGCTGAGGTCTTTCACACTAAGACTAAGTGAAAATGCGCCTAATTTCATAATTCCTTTTTAAAATTTACAAATAACTGTTCAGACAAATTTAATTGAAAAATTATTGTTTTTGTACTATTTTATAAAACTTGGCTCATTTATATTATTAGCATAATTCTCTTTTTCCACCATTTAATTATTGCCTATATAATAGATTTAGGTTGCTACTCCTTTAGCAATTTTTTCATTAAAGGAATGACCATTTCCACCCAGCCTTTTTTTGATTCTTCATATCTTTTTTGTCCATCTTGTGCTCCCGCAAAATCGCCTTGTATAATTGTAAGCAGGCTTCCTTCTGGGTGCTCTTCTAATTGATAGGTCAAATTAACATGGTTAGCAGGAATGTCTTCCATTCCTGAATTTGGATCAAAGGTTGTTGAAGTTGCCAATTTTCCTTCCTCAAAGGCGATAACCTTGCCTTTTACATAAACAACTTCATCGCCATCTTCTGTTTTTCCTTTCCAATAAACGGGACTTCCGATTTTCCAGTCAGACAAGACCGCACAACCAAACATGTATTGTTTTGTCATTTCTGGATTTAGTAACAAATCCCATACCTGTGCAAGATTTGCTTTAAATAGAACTTCTTCTTTAATAATCATTGTTGTACTCATTATTTATTGAATTTAATTAAAACTCAATTTGCGGGTATTTCAATTTAATCTATTGCAGAATCAGGAGCATTTCTTACACTAGAGGGAGAAACGCCAAATTGCTTTTTAAATGCATTAGAGAAATGCTGCGGGGAACTATATCCAGTACAGTAAGCAATTTCTTTCGCAGATTTATCCGTGCCCAAAAGCAATTTTTTTGCTAGGCTCATTCTGCACTTGTGAATAAAACCAAATACCGTCGTTCCAAACAATTCTTTAAATCCTTTTTTCAACTTGTATTCGTTCATCCCGATCAGTTTTGATAGTTCTACTATAGTAGGTGGATTATCAATTCTTAGTTCAAGTAATTCTTTTGCCTCAATAAGTTTCCGTTTATCTTTTTCTGATTTAATAAACAGAGCGGATGCTTGATTACCATAAAGCTCTGCTTGCAGGACCAACAATTCAATACTTTTGGAAAGGAGGAATAGATCCTTAAGCTCATCTTTATACGAGCAATTTATAATTTCATTAATAACTTGTTGTATTTTAAAGTTGCTTGTTTTCCAATTGGGAGATAAAATGCAATCCTTTTTATTTATCACATCATCCGTAAATCTTTTTAAAATTTCATTTCCATTCTGTCCAATTTCTATGAAAGACGCTGTTGTAAAATTAATTCCAAAAGTTTCTATGCGATCACTTTTGTTTTGCACTTCCAATTCCAAACCATCCGAATACATGATATTATTATGATGGCCAGATAATTCAAAACTGCTCTTTAATTGGGTAAAAGAAAAGTCATAACTCCCTTGAAGTCCAAAATGCAATCTTACAAACTCAGTATCATCTTTGAATAATTGTTTGCCTTCTGAATTATAATCAATGACATTATGAGAAATTAGAATATTGTCTAATTCCCAATTTTTTGAAGTTCTATTTTTTATGTTGCTATTTGAGTTCATATCTCTTCTTCCATTAGAATTTCAAGATAGTTAATGGTTTATTTAAAACATTAAAATACGATATAAATATTTTTACTTAGACTTGGTGGATGGCGCAATTGATTCTTACGATTTTGAACTCTATGATAGTAATCAAAAAATTCTTCGCAGTCAAGAAAATTTTACCGATCGTCAAAAATTAATAGATATCTCGTAGCTCCCTTCCGGTGTCTATTTTATCTCTATCAGTAGCAAATTGAAAAAGACTACAAAGCGCTTTGTTAAAAAATAAAATAAGCTGGTTACTATTTTTTGGAAATAGTGTGAATCATCAAATAATCACAAAGAGATGGATCAACAGAAACTATTTCTCCAGTACTCTTATTAATGATGTCATTGAAATCATGATCTTTAAAAAACGGATTATCAAAATATTGATGAAGGTCAATTCCTAGAAGATTGAGTTTGCCAATTCTGTGCTTGGCTTCAATTTCTTCTTCTAAGTTATTTTCGTTGATCAGATGATTTGCAAGTGAATTAAACATGGCAGCATAACCTATACAATTTGCAAGTTTTGAATAAACTAAATCATTTGGATCATTCGATGAATCCTTAGTAGTGAATTCAAGCTGCTCGATTGTTAAATCCCTTGATATTTCGATCACCTCCTTAAATCCTATTGATTTATTGGCAATTTTGCTTTCTATTAATTGAAGTAAAATTGGATTAGATATTTCAATTGCTGACCTTGTTCCTATTTCATCGTACTTAACAATTGTTCTATAAATAAAACCTCTAAATAAAGTCAGGACAATCAGCAAAACAATAACAGCTACCATAAATCTTTTCATGAACATAAATGCTTTAGTAGATTAAAGCTAATGGTAAAAACCTAGAAGTAAATAATAAAAGGCGATCCTATTTTAAATAGAATCGCCTTTTACATTCGTTTTACTAAATCAAGTTTAGTTAAAGCTTATTAGTTCTGTCCTTTACTAGTAGGAGCCTTTTTAGTCTTAGACTTTTCTACTTTTATCTTTTCTTCAAGTACCTGAACTTCCTTCTCTACTTTTTCAATTTTAGCTTTTTTCTTTCTGTATTCTTCTTCATTGATCTTCTTATCTTTCTTGTCTTTTTCAAGCTTCTCCTTTGACTTTTTCACCTTATCTTTTGCCTCCTTTACTACATCAGATCCCTTATCAACAGCCTTCTTTTCCTTTTCTTTATTTTCTTTGTATTTACTTCTTGCTTCTGCAGCTCGGGCTTGACCAAAATCTTTTCCTTTTAGATCCCCTTTGTTTTTACCATAAGCATTGCCCTTACCATTACCAGCTTTAGCTGCATTTCCTTTTCCTTGGCCTTTATTGCCTTTGTCTGCTTTCCCTTGTCCTTGACCTTTATTACCTCTGTCTGTATTCCCTTGCCCCTTATTTCCTTTGTTGGCCTTTCCTTTTGCAGCATTTTGTCCTTTCCCTTTGCCTCCATCGTCATCATCTGAGTCATAATCGTCGTCATCTGAACCCTGGTCATCGTCATCTGAGTCATAATCGTCGTCATCGGAACCTTGATCATCGTCATCTGAATCATAGTCATCATCATCTCTATCCTTATCTTTTCCTTTTCCCTTACCTTTTCCTTTCCCCTTAATTTCTTCTACCTCATCAGAACCAGCCTCTTCTGCCTCATCTTTCCACTTCTTCCCATTTTGCTTGGCTTTCTCTTTGCCCTTATTCATCTTTTCTGTCTTGTCCTTTTTGTTACTCTTTCCTTGAGCAGCTATAGTATTGCTAAAGCCAATAGCCATTAAAAGAGCTATAAAGAGAACGATATTTTTACTTAATTGCATTTTCATAATAAATAATTTTTGTGAATAAAAATGATTTGCTCTTTAGACCTTCAAAACAAAGCAAGGTTACTCTAGATCCTTCAAAGCTGCCTCTACTGATTGAATACTGTTCTCTATTTCTTTGGTGTTTTCTTCGATTTTAACGTTTAAGGAATCTAACTGTTGAATTTCCTCAATAACCTCTGGAGAGGCCGTGGTAGTAGAGTCTTGGCTAGTATTCGTAGAACAATTACATAAGAAAAAACATAAGATTAAGGCAATAAAATTGATTCTTAAATTCATCCTGTTAATTTTTAGTTAATGATTAATATATGTAACAAATATCACATTTATTTTAATGGTATCAAATCACTATTTACTTAATAAATCATTTATGTTTATGAAAGAAATAAATTGAGGGATGAAGGCTAGTTGATCAAAGAGTATTGCCAATTCTATTCATAATACAGCTTATTGGATAACAATAAAGAAACAGAAGACTGTTTAAAACACTAATCCTTAGACTCCTTCTCTCTTCTCATATTACCAAATGCCCATAGGAGTAATCCAATAGAACTGAAATACATATTCTTTTCCATTAGTGTTGGAATTGGATTGTCCTTCCATGTGTCGTTCAAAATCATAAAGACAAAGCCAACAATAATTAAAGCGAAGCCAATCTTTTCAAGAAGGTTACTGTTTTTTATACTCATAATATTTAATCAATGGTTTTTGAAGCTATTCTTTAACTATATATTAGAAGGATTTCCCCTTAATAATATCAAAGCCTAATAAGCCAACTTTTGTTTCTAAAATGACTTTATTTTTATGCTCTAAATCCTCATAGCCAACTTGTAATAGCCGAAGCTTCATTGTCCTTTGCTTCCATTCTATTTTAATGTACTGCCTCTTTTTACGAACAATTTTATGATAAGAACTGAGCAATTTAAATTCCTTCACTATTGGCTTGCCTATTGTAATATAATTTATACTCAAAAACAAATAACAACTCAAGAAAACACCCATCACAAAAATAACAGGAGCAATGGCTCTATTATCTAGTAAGTCATTTCCTTTCCTATAAAACCCATAAAATATTGGAATGCAAATTAGAAGTCCTATTAATAACAAGTAGAAAAAAGGTATCAAGGTGTTATTATAGATTATTTCCCACCATGCAAAAAATGCTACTACTACAAGAAAGGAAATTGCTATTAAGATAATGTCAATAAATATTTTTA
>CALIIW010000118.1 GCA_938018185.1 uncultured Saprospiraceae bacterium | reverse complement strand
GCCATCTGCATCTGGAACTGTTTCTTCCCGAAGAGAAGTGGAGACCATTGCTAAAAACATCCTGTCCAGACCAATGGAAGTTTCTACTACGTAAGGAACGTAGTTTTCGTTTAGCTCTGGATCAAAATATTGCAATTTCTTTCCTGACAATTCTTGATGCGCACTAAGGTCAAAATTAGTTCTAGAATGTATGCCTTCCAACTCTCTAAATCCGAATGGGAATTCAAATTCAACATCTACTGCAGCATCCGCATAATGAGCAAGGTTTTCATGTTCATGCCATCTCAACTTCTTAGGATCTGTGCCCAAGGCTTTATGCCAATTCAATCTTTGTTCTTTCCAGAATTCATACCATTCTTTTTGCGTACCTGGTCTTACAAAAAATTGCATTTCCATTTGCTCAAATTCCCGCATTCTAAAAATGAACTGTCTTGCGACAATCTCATTTCTAAAAGCCTTACCTATTTGAGCTATACCGAATGGGATCTTTTGTCTTGATGTTTTTTGAACATTTGAAAAATTCACAAAGATACCTTGAGCTGTTTCTGGTCTCAAGTATAATTTAGATTCCTCTCCTGCAATATTTCCCAATTGGGTATTGAACATCAAATTGAACTGTCTCACATCTGTCCATTCTTTAGAACCAGACTCTGGGTCAGCAATCTCCAATTCTTCAATCAAATTTTTCAAACCAGGCATATCTTCCTCCCCTAGCATCTTGTTCATCTTTGCTAAGATGTCATCAATTTTTGTCTGGCGATCTATGATTCTTTGATTGGTCGTTTTAAATTGTTCTTCATCAAAAGATTCTCCAAACTTTTTCCTTGCCTTCTCAACATCCTTATTGATCTTGGCTTCAATCTTTTCACAAAATCCTTCAATCAATTGGTCTGCACGATACCTCTTATTTGATTTTTTATTATCAATCATTGGATCATTAAAAGCATCTACGTGACCGGAAGCTTTCCATACTTTTGGATGCATGAATATGGCACTATCAATACCTACAATGTTCTCATGCATTTGAGTCATGGCAGTCCACCAATATTGCTTGATGTTATTCTTCAACTCTACGCCGTTTGGACCATAATCATATACTGCCGCTAAGCCATCATACACTTCTGAAGACTGATAAACAAATCCATATTCTTTACAATGTCCTACTAGTTTTTTAAAATCGACTGATTGATCTGACATGTTGTATTTTTTTATTTTCTACGTTATTCTCTCTTAGAGGTTATTTAAAATTTATTGTTGATCCTAAATTTAAAAGTATATCTAATTTTATAAAATGTCTTTCCTTAATCTTAACAAAACAATATTTTTAAATTTAAAGTTAATGACAATAATTGTTATTGATTCTTTTAACCAGCCTTTACTTTTTTCTTGAAAAAAAAGTAACAAAAATTCAAGGCTTTAGCCAACAAAGCTTAAAATGTTCTCGATGCCTTCCCACAAGCTAAAAACTCGCCATGATGATAGTTTGCTCTTTCAGCTTCCTTGCTTTTGCATTATTCATGTTGTCTTTAATTCTTCCTTCTAGGCTCAAACACTTTAGCTTTGCACGGCTTGCCCGCCTCGACATTTTATAGCTTTCTTTGCTAAGGCCGAAAATCAAATCGAGAAATCAATTTGATCGAATGAAATTAGATCTCTGATGTAAACAAGAATTCCACCTCAGGATGGTTCTCCTGAGCCATCTTTAATGCCCAGGACGATTCTGCCAAAAATACAAGATTCTTTCCAGTATCGTAAGCCAAGTCTCTTTTCCTTTTCTCCATAAAATCCTTGAGTGCTTTGTCATCTTCGCATTTCACCCAAGTTGCTTTATACAAATTCATCGGTTCGTAGGCCACCTTAGCACTGTATTCATGCTCCAATCTATATTGAATCACGTCAAACTGTAGGTTGCCAACGACACCTATTATTTTTCTATTGGTTGCTTGTACTGTAAACAATTGAGCCACACCCTCATCCATCAATTGCGCCAAGCCTTTATTCATCTGCTTTGTCTTCAGTGGATCTTTGTTGACTACGTACCTAAATATTTCTGGAGAGAAACTAGGGATACCCTTAAAGTGCAAGATCTCTCCTTCTGTAAGTGAGTCACCAATCTTGAAATTTCCAGAATCATAAAGACCAACCACATCTCCTGGGTATGCTTCTTCTACCACTTCCTTTCTTGCAGCCATGAAGGATGTTGGATTTGAAAATTTCATTTTCTTTTCTTGGCGAACATGCAAGTAGTTTGTATTACGTTCAAACTTTCCAGAACAGACGCGCATAAAAGCAATTCTATCTCTATGTCTAGGATCTATGTTTGCATGTATTTTAAAAACAAAGCCCGCAAATTTATCCTCCGTCGGATCTACCAATCTTTCTTCGGTAGGTCTTGGCAAAGGGAAAGGCGCGATGTCTACAAAACAATCTAATAATTCCCTAACACCAAAGTTATTTATTGCCGAACCAAAAAAGACAGGAGATAATTCTCCATCAGCATATTTTTGTTTATCAAATTCTGGATAAACAGCAGTAACTGTTTCAACCTCCTCTCTCAATTCATCCGCAGGACCTTTGCCAATTTGTACCTCCAAGTCTGGATTGTTAAGATCATTGAATTCGATTTTATCTTCTTCCTCTTGCTTACCGTGTGAAGAGAATAAAACCAACTTCTTCTCATACATACTATATACCCCTTGAAATCTTTGTCCCATTCCAATAGGCCAGGACATAGGGCAAACTCTTAAGCCTAGTTTTTCTTCGATTTCATCAAGCAAGTCAACACCGTCCTTACCTTCTCTGTCCATCTTATTGATAAAAACAATTATAGGCGTCTTTCGCATCTTGCATACCTTGACCAATTTCTCCGTTTGTTCCTCCACCCC
>CALIIW010000117.1 GCA_938018185.1 uncultured Saprospiraceae bacterium | reverse complement strand
CCTTGCTCTTGCATGTAAATACCATAAATGATATCCACAGAAGCCATTGTTTGCTTGTTATGGGTAACAATGATAAACTGAGAATCCTTTGAGAACTTTCGGATAATCTTGTTGAACTTTTCAATGTTGGCATCATCAAGCGGTGCATCAACCTCATCAAAAATACAGAAAGGAGCTGGCTTCAATAAGTATAAGGAGAACAGAAGCGCTGTTGCTGTTAATGTCTTTTCTCCACCTGAAAGTTGCGCAATAGTCTGAGGACGCTTTCCTTTCGGCTTGGCCAATATTTTGATTTCAGAATCTAAAGGATTTTCTTCATCACTAAGGATCAAATCACAATCATCTTCTTCTGTAAATAAAGATCTAAATACTTCTTTGAATGACTCTCTAACTTGTGTAAAGGCAACCATAAACTGTGCAGAGGCAGAAGTTTCTATTTCAGAAATGGTTTCTAAGAGACTATCTCTTGCATTAAGGATATCATTCCTTTGTTCATTGATGGAGTCGAAACGTTCTTTCATTTCATCAAAGGCAGTTAAAGCCATTGGGTTAATCTCCCCAAAGTTTGCAATCTTGTCTTTGATTTTATTGACCATTTCCTCCAATGCTTCTTCATCCAATCCTTCTTCTAAAACAACATCTGCAAGGTCTTTTGTTTCTATCTGAAATTCTGCTTTTAACCTTTCTGTAATGGAAGTCAATTCTATTTTAACATTCACTCCGCGTTCTTTAAGCGAAGCAATTAGTTCATTTGCTTTACTGACCTTTTGATCAAACGAACGAAGTTCATTTTCTTTATCAGTGATCACCGATCTTTTCTGAAAATAATTCTTTTCGACTTCTGAAAGATTAGATGAGCCAATTTTTTTGACTTCGTATAATCCGACCAGTTCTTCCTTGATATTTGTTATCTGTCCACTACCTTCTATTAATTCTTTTTCTAAAGTGCCTATACTTGCATTAGAGTTGGAAAATATGCCCTTGTTTTCATCCAATTGTGTCGTACAATATTCCAACTCCTTTTCTAAAAGTTCTATTTTATTTTGCTGTCTAACGAGCTCAATGTTTTTTGAATTAACGGCAGAACTTAACTCAGTAAGTCTAACTGACATGACTGAAAAATTAGAATCCTTTGATTCTATTTGAGCCGTGTAAGTACCAATCTCTGACTCATTTGTTTGAATATTGCTGTTGATGGTCGTTAAGCTAGAAGTAATTGATTTTCTATGTTCTACAATTTCTTCAATTCTTTTACTGTATTGATTAAACTGAACATCTTCATTTTTCAAATGAAGTTCATAGGACATCTTTTCTTGCTCAATTTTATTTAGTTCCTTCTTAAGAACTTCTGTTTGAAAGGTCTTAATCTCATTCTCTAAATTATTCAACTTTTCTTGAATAAGGGCTTCTCTTTTTTCAAGATTTGCAATCTGAGATTTTAGTTCGCCAATTTCTTGAGCTAACTTTTCAAGGTTCTTTTTACGTCCTAGTCTTTTACCTTCGAATAGACCAACTGAGCCACCTGAAAGTGCAAATTTTTCTTGTTTATAATTACCAGTTAGAGATAATAAAACCTCTTCCGCGTCTAAATTAATACCATGGTCGGGCATTTCCGCAGTTGTCAAATAAACATTCCCTAAAAGCAGACGGAATAAATTTTCGTATTTTTTATCATACTCTAAAATCGACAAAGCTGGTGTCCCTAAAGAATCCTTTGTTTTTAGCTTCACAGGATGCTTATCAATCACATCCAATAATAAAAAGTTTGCCTTTCCTTTTTGGGAATCTCCTAGGATTGATATTGCGTTCACTGCATCATCCACTTGATCTACAACAAAATATTTTAGGTATGGCTCAAGGTAACTTTCAATGGCAACCTTATATTTTTCTTCACAATAAATCAAATCAGACAGAAGCTGTGTATCTTTTTGCCAAGATTTAAGATTGCTTAAAAACTTTACAGAGTCTGGAAAACCTTCCATTTTTTCAACAAGGTTTCTCACCAAATTGAATTCATTTTGCTTTGCGTCTAATTTTCTTGATTTCTGGTTGAAATCTATACTAAGTTCTTCTTTCTCTTTGTCTAATTTTTCTTTAGAATCCAACAAACCTGTCAGTTCCTTTTCTTTAGCTTCAAGCTCTTTCGCCTTGATTGTTAAGCTTTCGCTACTTTTAACAAAATTTTCTTTTAAGCTGCTGATTTTACTCTCTTGTTCTCCAAGGAGCTTTTCCATTTTTTCAAACTCAGCTGAAAGCTGTTGGTCTTGGGATTTTAGTATTGCTTTTTCTTTTTCAAGACTAATTATGGTTTCTTGATAAGATTTTTGAAAAGAAGTGATTGAATCTAATTCCTTTTTGATTTCATCATGATCTCCTTGGATGCGCTCTAAGTTGCTTTTTACTTCTTCATACTGATGTTGAAGAGTTCCTAAAAGTTCATTTTCTGTTACAAGAGTTTTTTGATAATGTTCGCTTTTTAAACCTAAATCAGAAATCTTTGATTCAGCTTCTTCAATCGCTTTGCTCAACTTCGTCTTATCATTAGACAAGAAGTCTAGGCGCTGCTCAATTATTTTTAATCTATTTTCTTTCTCGTCTGTTTTCTTAACCAAGTCATTGAATTCTTGTTGCTTTGAACTCAAGGCCATTTCATTCTCTAAGATGTCTTTTTTGAAAGACTCGAGATCTGATTGGTAAGTATTTTTATTGGCCACAATTTCAGCCAATAATTGTTCTTCTTTTAGTAAACTAGCTTTCAATTCCTGATCTTTTGATTCAAAAGAAGAAAGTTTTTGTTTAGCTAAAATGATGCTATTGCTTTTATATTTTTCCTTGAGACCAAAGTACTTTTCAGTTCTTTTAGCTTGTCTCTCAAGTTGCTTCAAGTTACCTTGAATCTCATGAAGAAGATCATCTACTCTGTCAAGATCTGCAGTGGTAGCTGCAAGTTTTCCTAAAGTCTCTTTTTTACGTTTTTTGTATTTGGAAATGCCTGAAGCCTGTTCAAACATTTTTCTCCTAGCATTATCTTTATCGGTCAATATTTTATCAACCATCCCTAATTCAATAATAGCATAGGAGTTCGATCCAATACCAGTATCTAAAAACAGCGCCGTAATGTCTTTAAGTCGGCATGTAACACCGTTTAGTTTATATTCTGACTCTCCAGACCTGTATAAGGTTCGAGTTATTGTAACAGTGGAATATTCAGTAGGAAGAATGTTTTTAGTATTGTCAAAAGTTAAAGAAACTTCAGCAACACCAGCTTTCTTTTTTGCTTTGGTACCATTAAAAATGACCGAAGTCATCTTATCAAGACGTAATTCCTTACTTTTTTGTTCACCAAGAACCCATCTGATGGAATCCACCACATTTGACTTGCCGCAACCGTTAGGTCCTACAATTCCAATCACATCAGAGTTAAAGTTAATGACCGTGTCATTAGCAAAACTCTTAAATCCCTTTATTTTAAGGCTATTCAATCGCATAGTCGGTAAAGTTACGGATTATTCTATTTTAAGAAATATGTTTTGCAATAACTATTTATCCACATTTTGAAAAATAGTTTAATCAAAGAATTTACATTAGATACAATCAAACTTGATTGCTTTAAATAGATCCAAAATCTGGTCATGTTTAATCTCCTGATTGTCAGACAGGTGAAAAAGCAAATAACGATCATCTACATATGTAAACAATTGTTTTTCAAAGGTATGTCTATTATTCTTATGTAAATGATAATAATTTGAAAGAAACTGCTTTCCATCAATAGCAATTTGCTCTGATGCTAAAAGCTCAACTTCAAAAGATTCGCCTTTAGCTTCATGATGAGCTGAAACAGTTGTTTTAAAATAGTCAATGGAACGATCATTCCGAAAATCGCCAAAAATTTCCTCATTAGCAAGAGAAATTCTTAATTCTATAAGATCTTTTAAGCAAACCAAAGGAATCAAGGGTTCCACCCCTATGTTTATCACTTTAGAACCAAACTCTTCTAGTTTATTGGTATGAGAATTAAAACTATATATCGAGGCATAGATCTCAGGTTCAATGCATAAGTTTAAACACTTATTTGTGTAAACTCCATCGTGCAAATGTCCTGTTGACAAGGGGGGTAAAACACTTTCTGTACAAGCAAAGCACTGCAATATTATAAAAGTGAGAACTATTTTAATCTGTTTCATGGGTTTTTGCCTATCCTTTAAAACTTGGCTGATTGGAAATAAAAGTTTTCAAACTTCAGAATGTCTACATGCTTATTTTCATAATATTCTATTGTTTCACTTTCGATGTTTCCAGGTTTCATTACAGCCTGAAAATCAAAACTTGTATGCAAACCTGAATAAGGCTCAACATCAATCTTTGTTTGAAATTGTGAACCATGTTTGTTCAACATGGTGGCAAAATATTGCATGAGGTCAAACCCAAAATAAGCATCATCAGTTGGCAAGTCTCCGTATTTATTGAAGTAGTTTCTTTTGAAATCCTTTATTGCCATTTTTGTTGGATCTACAAAGCCATCGGAGCTAATAAATAAATTGAGTGCTTCATAATATTCAAAATCAACTTTTTCGTAGTTCCTCCATTGAGGCATACCATATACATAGACATCATGATGTTGTTTTGCTAATCTTATTAACCTTAAAGAATTGGCTATAAAAGCTTCAGAGGACCAAGATGGGATAACAAATACTTTGGTAATTTTCTCTGGCAATTCTTCCATCTCTTCAGTAACCTTTGGAAAAAACTGGAAGAAATCCATGTTGTTGAAATTATTAGAATAATCCGAGACAACATACTCCCGAAAATTATCGCCACTTAAGCCTTTAGTAATACTTCTTTTTGCAGCATTGAAAAATTCAAACCTTGCTTTTTCGGCTGATTTATTTCTGCTCACAAGGATAACATCTTCAGGATTAAAATTGTCTAGAATATGTTTTGTGATGGCTGAACAATGTGTTTCTAAGCCAGGCTTAACTTGAATATAAAAAGGATTTTCCTTTGCAACAGAAGTAGAAGGATTCATAGGAGAGATGATCGGAGTTTTAGACCTTTTGCTAAAATCTGCAGCAAACTCAATATTCTCTCTTTTAAAAGGGCCAAAAATTAGATCTGCATTTGAAAAAGAGGAAGAATTCATTAATGCTTTTAATTCTTGTGGATTTCCATTTGAATCAAAGACATCAACATTCATATAAATGTTTTGACTTTGTAAGGCATCTGTGGCCATTTTCATTCCCCCATATAAGTTAATGGCTCTTAGTGATTTATCTTTGGATGAATGCCTCCCACTTTGCAACTGATTGGAATAAAATGGAAAGATCATACTCACTTTATATGAAGCATATTTTTCTGAATCAGGAATTTTTCCATCATCTTCAATTGTAACTACTTCTTTTTGTTCGGTTATTTCATAATCAACTTCATCAGACTTAATTGGACCAGCACCGTAATCATCAGTAATCCAACTTACAGTGTCAACAGCAGTTTCTACTGTTTGAAGGTCTTTATTCTCGTTTATTGCTTTTTTAGCTGTGCAAGAAAGGAACAATTGAGATAACAAGAAGATTAGTAGTAACCTACTCCCATTCAATGGTTGAAGGTGGCTTAGTACTGATGTCATAAACAACTCTATTTATTCCTTTAACATTATTAATAATAGATGTAGATATATCTGCAAGCAGTTCGTAAGGTATTTGAGACCATTCAGCTGTCATCCCATCTGAAGAATTTACAGCTCTAAGAGCAACAACTTGTTCATAAGAACGCTCGTCACCCATAACACCTACAGATTTTATTGGCAATAAGATTGCTCCTGCTTGCCAGATTTTGTCATAATATCCACCTTCTTTTAACTTTTTGATATATATGTCATCTGCTTCTTGAAGAATTCTTGTATTCTCTTTAGTGATGTCCCCTAGTATTCTAATTGCTAAGCCGGGTCCTGGAAAGGGATGCCTACCAACTAAATTTTCAGAAATGCCCATTTCTCTCCCTACTTTCCTTACTTCATCTTTAAACAGCATCCTCAGTGGCTCTACAATCTTCAGTTTCATATCTTCTGGAAGACCACCTACATTGTGATGAGACTTTATTGTCACAGCTGGACCTTTTACAGATACAGATTCGATTACATCTGGGTAAATGGTGCCTTGACCTAGCCATGACATCCCATCACTTGATTCTGCTACTTCATCAAATAATTCTATAAAAACTCGTCCTATAATTTTTCTTTTCCCTTCTGGATCGGAAACTCCAGCAAGTTCTGTGAGAAACCTATCTTTTGCATCTATGCCCTTGATATTCAGACCCATACCTTGATAAGATTCCAACACATCCTCGAATTCGTTTTTCCTCAAAAGACCATTGTCAATGAAAAAACAATGCAAATTGTCCCCAATTGCTTTATGAATTAGAACAGCAGCGACGGTCGAGTCCACTCCCCCACTTAAGGCCATCAATACTTTCTCATTCCCAATCTTTGCTTTAAGTTCGTCGACTGTATTTTCTATAAAAGCTGAGGGTGTCCAATTGCAAGCACAGCCAGCAATATCAACAAGAAAGTTTTTTAAAATATTTTTCCCATCCAAAGTGTGCGTTACCTCAGGATGAAATTGAATACCATATACAGGAGCTTTATCTTCTTGATCCTTGCCTTTAAATACAGCAATTTCAACGTCTTTTGTTCCAGCAACTAATTCGAATTTTTCAGGAATTTCGAATATCGTATCTGCATGAGACATCCAAACTTGAGAGCCAGCACCAATTTTATCCAAAAAGGGATCATCCGTAACATAAAGTCTATCTAACGAGGCTTTTCCATACTCTCTTTTGGAAGATTTCTGCACAGAACCTCCAAAAAAATGAGCCAAATATTGGGCGCCGTAACATATGCCTAGAACTGGTTTTTTACCTACAAATTCGTTGAGATCGATTTGAAGTGCTTCTTCTTGTAAGACTGAGTAAGGCGAACCAGACAATATAATTGCCTTGACATCCTCCCCTAAGAGGTTCGGCGGTTCGTTATACGGAAATACTTCACTGCAAATATTCAATTCCCTTACTCTCCTAGCGATTAACTGGGTATACTGGGATCCAAAATCTAGAATTATCACTCTTTCCATAATAGCCGCAAAGATAATTAAAAATGCTTATACGAGTAGGAAGCCCAATCATAAGTTTATTAATAAAATTTAGTTGATCCGGAAAATACCTTTATCGAACTACATTGGATAATCTTCGGAGAATTTCAAATAAGGCAGGGCAATATTTGGCATTTCGCTTATGCATGCTCAGGTTCTTATGAAAAGTAAAGTCTCCACTATGTGGATATTGGCGACATGCGTTTGGTCTCACTTCATAAATCTGACACTTATTATCCTCCGCTAAAAAAGGACAAGGCACTTGATTTAAAACCGTATCTCCATCTTCATCTTGAATTAAATATTTATCAAAAAACGTTTTGGAATCTATACCAAGATGTTTTGAAATCCTATCTCTATCTCTTCCACTAACGATTGGTGGGATACTTTTACAACAATTGGCACATTGCAGGCAATCTGCCTGTTCAAAGACTTCCTTGTGAACTTCATCGGCTTGCTTTGCTTTGATCTTTTTGTTTTTAGAAATAGACTTAAGCATCTTATTTAAGACCTGGGGTTTGTCTCTATCTTTAATCCAAGCAGATTTAATTTTTTCCAAATTAATAGTAATTGATCATAATGTTGAAGTAATTAGACAAATATAGGGCTAAGCATGTTAAGAAGTAGTATTTGAGGGTTTTATAGGATTGCTAAGCATAGGTTTAGAATATAACTTATTCAAAAGCACCTCCATTCTCAATGTATACTGTCAAAGTAAGGCCTTAAATTCTTAGACCTTTATTGTTTTGAAGCACTTTGTTTATTGAGGAATTTTGTAGGTATTGATACAAGCACTAGTACTTTCAAACATAAAATCTATATTTGCTTTTTTATACTTAGAACTTTACTATGAAATTGATAGACGGAAGGCTATTAGCCAAAACAATCAAAGAAGAAATTGCCGTAGAAGTAGCACAATTGATTTCAGAAGGGAATCGTAGGCCACATTTGGCAGCAGTATTGGTTGGAGCGGACCCAGCAAGTAGAGTCTATGTCAGAAATAAAACCAGGTCTTGTGAGCAAGTTGGTTTTGACTCCAGTTTAATAAATAAGGACGAGCATACCACAGAGGAAGAACTGTTAAAAATAGTAGCAGATTTAAATGCAGACGAAGGCATTGATGGGTTTATCGTACAATTGCCATTGCCTAAACATATTGATACAGATCGTATTATTTTGGCTATTGATCCAAGCAAAGATGTTGATGGTTTTCATCCAAATAATTTTGGTAAAATGGCGCAAGGAATGCCTAGTTTTTTGCCAGCTACCCCTTTTGGAATTGTGACCATGTTAGACCGTTACAACATTGATGTTGCGGGGAAAAATTGTGTTGTACTCGGGAGATCAAATATTGTTGGGACTCCAATCAGTATTCTCCTTTCAAGAAAAGCAGATCCAGGAAATGCTACAGTAACGCTTTGTCATAGCAGAACAAAACATCTAGAGGAATATACTAAAAAAGCAGATATCATAGTAATCGCATTGGGGCGTCCAAATTTTCTCAAAGCAGATATGATCAAAGAAGGAGCTGTAGTTATTGATGTAGGAATTAATAGAATAGAAGATGCCTCTACCAAAAGTGGTTCAAAATTAGTAGGTGATGCTGACTTTAATGATATTGCCGAAAAATGCAGTTATATAACTCCTGTACCAGGCGGAGTTGGTCCAATGACAGTAACTTCTTTGCTTATGAATACCTTACAGGCATTCAAAGCAAAAATTTAAAACCGATCATATAAAGCCACAAGAGATTTAAGGCTTAAATTTTTTAATTGCTCAAGAATTCAAAATGGCTTACAACCAAATAACGTTCATTTGTGAAGACAGAGATTTAATTATTTCATTTCTCGATTCAATCCCCTTCAATGGTTTTCAAGAAACTGAAAATGGTTTTATTGGTTTCATTTCTGAAGAAAAATTTCTACAAGAACACAAGAATTTGATAGAAAAAGTAAAACACGAAACCGGCATAGAATTTCAAAATGATTTAATCCAAAATGAAAACTGGAACGAAAAATGGGAGTCTTCTTTTCAGCCCGTTATTATAGATAATTTTTGTGCTGTTAGAGCTGATTTTCATGCTTCCATCCCAGGTATAGAACATGATATTGTAATCAATCCGAAGATGGCTTTTGGGACAGGCCATCATGCCACAACTTCAGCAGTGATGTCTTTGATGAAAACGATGGAATTTAAAAATAAAACAGTGTTTGATTATGGTTGCGGAACAGGTATTTTAGCCATTTTAGCTGAAAAACTAGAAGCAAAAGAAATATTTTGTATTGATATAGAAGCAGAAGCTTATTTAAACACACTAGAAAACATTAGCAACAACAACTGCACTAAAATTTCAGTAAAACAAGGAGATATAGTCTTATTAGAAAACTCCTATGACATTATCTTAGCCAATATCAACAGAAATGTAATTTTAGACTCCATTCCAACGTTATCTCAACGCCTAAATAAAGGAGGAATACTAGTAATTTCTGGTTTCCTAAAAGAAGACGAGCAAATTGTGCTTGAAAAACTAAAAGAACATGCTTTTATTCAAAAACAAATTAAAGAGATTAATGGCTGGTTGTGTATATTAGCTAAAAACTTGGTTTAATGTTCAATTTTAACCTTCAATGTTTACCCATACAAAAAAATATGTACCATAAATCTTTACTAAATAAACTTATTGTTAGTCTATTTTTCTTATGCCTAATGTCACCTTTAGTGGCTCAGGAAGCGACTGACCCGCCGGTACCAACTGTAGACTTTTTAACAAGTCTTGAAACCTACATGACTTCAAGCAAACGTCAAATTCTGGATGATGCATTTAAGAAATTTAAAAAATACTATGTAAGCGGAGCTTTGGCAGATGAAGAAAAAGAACAGGTTGAAGTATTAGCCAATCAGATTATTGACTTAAAACTTACTGCCAGTCCGTATATGGTAGACCTCTTTAATTGTGTTTATGCTACAAAAAAAACTGGTGATGGTGTGACACAATTTAATGAATGGATTAAAGTAATGGGAGAAATGTTTTCAAGTATCGAAAACAGGAAGGTAAATCCAATAAAAGATTTTTTAGCCTTTTCAAATAATTTCTATGAATCGAAATCATTGAAACACTCTAAATCTGGAATAAATTGGAAACATAATTCAGATACTTATAAAGTTTATTTAAAAGATAAACTACCATTTATAAAATTTGACAAAACGGATATCATTGGTATTAGAAAAATGGATTCCATAAAAATAATTGGAACCAAAGGTGAATTTAATATCAATGAATTAATTTGGACAGGTGAAGGTGGAAAAGTGGAATGGAGGAACGATGGAATGGAAGATGTATATGCAGAATTAAATACTTATAAAATTAATGGTACGAAAGCACTTTATGAAGCCGAAGATGCTAAGCTATATTACGCAGCCATCTTCCCAAACGGACCAATAAATGGAAAATTCATTGACAAAGTTTCTGCACAAAATCTTGCGAAAGGAGGTTCTTATCCGAGATTTGAATCTTCCAAAAGATTGACTATTGATGATCTTGGAGCAGGCGTTTATTACAATGGTGGTTTTGCTTTAGAAGGTAAAATAATTTATGGCAAAGGATCAAAAGAAAATCCTGCAAATACACAAATAAGTTACAATGGAAAAAAATTAATAAATTCTTACGCTGAGCAATTTGTAATTGAAAAAGATGTGAAAGTAGTTTCAGAACAAACCACTGCAACCCTTTACATGGGTCAAGATACTATATTTCATCCTTCGGTAAATATGGTTTATAAAATACCAAACAATATAATAAGTATTTCTAGAGGAGATCGAGCAACGGATCAAAATCCATTTCAAGACAGTTACCATACTTATACGATCGATTCTCCTTCTATTGATTGGTTGATTGATAAAGACAGTATTCTTTTTGGAAAAGAAAGAATTGGCTTTGCAAAATCAATAAAAAAGAAAGTAGTTTTTGAATCTCCAAATTACTACAATGAGCAAGAATTTTTTAAGCTTCAGAATGTTTCTAGTACAAATCCATTGGCAAAAATAAAGATACTTTGTGAGAGAGATGGAACAAGGTATTTTGATGGAGAATATTTAGCTCAAGAGCTTAATCCAAAATATTCTTTAGACAATATTAAAAGTCTATTGTATGATTTGGTTGCTAAAGGATTTATCAATTACGATTCTGACAAAAATGAGATCGAAGTAAAAGATAAGGTTATCCACTTTGTCGATGCAGCCGCTGACAAAATAGATTTTGATGTTTTAAAAATTGTATCTGAGACAGATAGTACAAATGCTTCCTTAGACTTGAGAAATAATATTATATCTGCAGATGGTGTGGCAAGAGTTGAGTTTAGTGAAAAACAAAAAGTTGCTGCCAAGCCATTTTTTGGCAAGGTTCAAATGCATAAGAATAGATCTATATTTTTTGACGGAAGAGTCTTCTCCGGTTATTCCTTATTCACAGGAAAGGAATTCACTTTTGACTATGACAAATTCAATATAAAATCAGATTCAATCCGATTCTTTGATCTATTCATTCCTACCGGTGTGGAAGATGAAAACGGAAACAAAGAGGCCTTGTCAATAGCTTCAAGGATAGAACACGCCATGGGTTTCATTCTTATCGATGCTCCTAATAATAAGTCAGGAAAAGAAAGTATTCCTACCTTTCCAAGTTTTCAATCAAAAGGAAATTCTTATGTGTATTATGATTATCTGGAGACTAAGAATGGTGTCTATAGCAGAGATTCCTTTTATTTCAAACTAGATAAATTTAGTTTCAATAGTTTGGATGACTATACGATGGAAGATGTCAAATTCAAAGGTAATCTTCATTCTTTTGACATCATGCCGGTCTTTGAAGAGACGATTGTTGTCAGGGAAGAAGATCAATCTTTAGGTTTTGTAACTGAGACCCCAAAAGGTGGTTATGAAGCTTACAGTGGTAAAGGTAGATATACTGGTCAATTGGATTTAAGTAATGTCGGCTTATTAGGTAAAGGAACGGTCAATTACTTGAATGCTTCTATTGATTCAGAAGATATAATTTTCATGCCAAAACAAATGCTCTGTAGTGCAGAAACATTTGATATGGAAGAAGTTCGTTCTTCAGATTTAGAGATCCCTCAAGTTCATGGTGAAGATGTAAAAATTAATTGGCGACCATACAAAGATAGTTTGTATATAAACTCTAAAGAAAAGCCGTTTGATTTTTTCAAGAAACCAGGATATACTCTGGACGGTACTTTGATCCTAACACCTGATGGTGTAAAAGGAAATGGGAAATTCGAATGGGAGGAAGGTATACTTAATTCTAAATTATTAGAATTTCAAGCATTCAAAACATATGCAGACACCTCTTCTGTAAAAATAAAAGCGCTCGAAGGAGAAGGTATTGCTTTTGACACAAAAAATGTAAATTCAGATGTTGACTTTGATATGCAAATGGGTACTTTCAAAGCAAACGTGGATACCGTAAGGACTAGGTTGCCCTTAAATAAATACGAAACTGATATGAATGAGTTTGTATGGGACATGGCAAAGAAAAATATAACTTTCATCACAGAACCTGGAAAAGTAGGCAGTTTTGTTTCAACAGATCCGAATAGAGATTCCTTGCATTTTGATGGCTTAACTGGATTTTATGATCTTAATACTTCCCAACTTGAAGTAGGTGGGATAGAGTTTATAAAATCTGCTGATGCTTTAATATATCCAGATAGTCAACTTGCGGTCATCAGACCGGGTGGTGCAATGACACAATTAAACAATGCTCAGATCATTGCAAACGATATTAATAAATATCATGTTATCAATCGAGCAACAGTCAATATAAAAGGTGCTAAAGAATATAAGGCTAGTGGTTTTTATGAATACAATATTGGAGACAAAGAGCAAGAAATAGAATTCACTAATATAGTTGGACAGCCTGTAGGAAAAGGAAAGCGCTCAGAGAAGAAGACTGTCACTCGAGCTATAGGAGAAATCTCTGCAGACGCTGGATTTAAAATTGACAAGAAGACAAACTTTCAAGGAGCCATTGGCCTAAATGCAGAAAGTCGTAATCTAATTTTTAAAGGCTATGCTCAAATGGATGCCAATAATCTTCCTAAGAAAAGCTGGTTTAGCATTGATTGTGCAGCTGACAAGAATGACATGCTAATACCATTTGATCAGCCTAAAGACTTTGAAGGTCAACCTTTAAGAACAGGTTTATTCTTAAGTAAGGAAGCTATTTTGGTATATCCATCTGTCATGGCACCACTCTATTACAGAAAAGATAGACCAATATTGGATGTAACTGGTTATATGAAATATAATTCTGCAGGTGACGAATTTATTCTTGGAGATAGTATGAAAATAACTGGACTTTCGCCAAGAGGAAATATGCTAAACTTTTCGGATAAAACTGGGGCAATAATTGCAGAAGGTAGTATGAATTTATGTTCAGGCTTACCAGATTTATTTACTATCAAGGCCGCTGGTCAAATGAATACGAATGTCTTGCAATTTGCAGATACTTTGGCAAGCCCTCAAAGCATGCAAGCGAAGATGGATGTCATGGCTGGTATTTTATTTGAGATTCCGGATAAGCTTAAAAAAATAATGCTACAAGATTTGGTTAGTACTGCCTTCACCAATAGTGAGGTGAATTTTGAGAAAGACAATTTTTATAGTAGAGCAGTCGCTGAATTCATACCTGATGATAATATTTATACAAATATTATTTCTAAAATGAGGGGTGGCGTTCTAGAAATACCAAAGAAGTATAATGACTTTTTGTTTTTATTTGCAAGGATGCCTATGAAATGGGATTTTGATTATCAATCCTTTGTTTCAACAAAAGATAAAAACTTTGTAATAAGTGTTGATGGTCAGCAAATTTCAAGAAGGTTAACATCCTATGTTGAATTTAAAATGCC
>CALIIW010000116.1 GCA_938018185.1 uncultured Saprospiraceae bacterium | reverse complement strand
TTCACTATTTGGCAGCCCATCTCGTTTGTAAAAACTCTCAATTTGTTCTGTTTCTTTATTAAATTTATTTAAACCATTATTTGTAGTTATCCATAAATTATTGTGTTTGTCCGGATAAATAACATGAGCAGTTTGATTTGATAAGCCTTGTTCCACCGAAAACTTTTCAACAATATTTTGTGTTCTATTCCATTTTAGCAATCCTGAATTAGTAGTGCCCAGCCAAATAATTCCTTTTGCGTCTTTATGCATGTATCTTATTTCTTCTTCAGCAAAAAATGTTTCTATATCACAATCATTTGTCCCTCTAAAATTCAAAAGACTAAGACCTTTAAAGCCACAAAGCCATATTCCTTCTGCCTGATTATCTGCATGGTAATAATATTCTGAATATATTTCATCTGTTGATTCTAAGCAAGTAATATCAATAAATTCATTTTTTGAAATATCTAAAATCGTCAATTTCAAAAAGCTACTTACCAGATATTTGTCTTCTTCTAATTGAGCTAGAATTTGTTCCGTTCTAAATTTTTTTTCCAGGCTGTAGCCTTCAATTGCCAAGTGTGGATTTGGCTCTTCTTCAATGCTCACGGTAGAAAAAGAATGCACATGAGATCCTAATAGATACTTAGTGTCTTCAATTTTCACAATATCAATTCCGTTTTTATACTCAGTATTTATATCCAATAAACTTCGGTCTAGATCATTTTCTAATAGTACAATTCCATTATAGGTATTTACAATAAGTCGACCTTTTACATCTTCTATAATTCCTCTACAACTATAAAAACCAGCTTCTTCGCCTAAAAATATTTGAAAAGGATTTTCTACAATTTTGAAGATATGGAATCCTTCATAGCTACCTATCCAAATATTATCATATTTATCTTTCATACAGACAACTACTCCATAATTAGCAATATTCTGATTTTGAAAAATCGGAATATCTTTTTTTTCGCCATGACTTACCTTTATTTGTCCGTAAGCTCTAGTTACATTAACACCGTTGTTTAAGATAAACTTATCGTATGCGTTAAACTTTGAGTCAAAATATAAAATGTCATTGTCAGTAAGATTCAATTTATCAACATTTGTAATGTTTCCATTGACATCAATCTCATTTATTTCATATAATTTATTTTTTTGGTAATAAAAAGTCTGGGTTATTAGGCTACCCTTTTCAGATAATTTAAAATATTTCAGTCTGCCAGAATTTTTATCAACAAAATAATCTCGTGACCAAGATTCCCTTCCAAATTCATCAAAGAAAGAAATCTTTTTTCCTTCGATTAGGTAATACCTATTTGATTGAATATCAACAGGAATGCATATCATCTTTCCCAAATCAATATTTGGGTCTAGATCAAATTTTTCTAGTTGTTTTGAATAAGTATAAACTTGTTTATCTGTTTGTAAAACAAGAAAATCAGCTGCTGTTGTAAGACTAAAGTTCTCCCAACTTTTAACTTCTTCCCCTAAATATTCCTTTAAACTAATTTGCTCTTTTAAATCAGTATTAATTATACTCACATACTTAGATTCCACCCAATAAGAACCTAGTATATAATTTCTGACAACATTATTAAAAAGTCTATTTGGTAAAACCCAAATATTTCCATTTTTGTCCAGAATTAAATCTTTGACTGGATAATCAATTTTTATAAAATTGAATTTATAGCCATCGAAATAGTTGACTCCCTGATTTGTCGCAATCCAAATCAAACCATTTTCATCTTCTGCAATTGATCGGACATCTCTACCTACTAAACCATCAGATTCGTTAAAATATTCATTTTGCAAAACAAGCTCAGATTGTTGTGCCATGGTATTAACACAAAAGATACCAGTCAATTGGAGGAGTAAAAAAAATAATATTATAAGATTGTTCCTTTTCAAGGTTTCAGGTAGATTAAATAATGCTTTTAATAATACGGATAATATTCACTTTAGTAAGGTGAAAATAAGTTTGTTTAACAAAATTGAGAATTATTTTAATTTTAAACTCTTATTGTCGATATTTGTAACCTCAAAACTGCAATCTAATCATCTTATCACTTATTTAAACTACTTTGTTGAAGTTCTATTGAAAGTAATCTTTTGAAAGTAATCTTTTGAAAGTAATCTTTTGAAAGTAATCTTTTGAAAGTAACTTGATTAACGAAAATAAAATACATTGAAGACATTTATCATTGAAGACGATATTTCATTTGCTTTAGAAGTTGAAATGCTACTCAAAGAACTTCAGTACCCTGTTTTAGGTACGGCAAACTCTTCGGATATCGGTTTAGTAAAGATAATGGAAGAAAAGCCCGATGTTATCTTATTAGACATTTATATTGAAGGCAGTAACAATGGAATTGAATTTGCACGAAAAATTAAACATTTAAACATACCAGTCATTTTTATGACTGCATACAATGATGAAAAGCTTTATCAATTGGCAAAAGAACTAAATCCAATTGCCTTTTTGGTCAAACCTTTTAATTTAATTTCTTTAAAAAGTATTTTAGAGCGGGTCAAATTTCAATTAAAAAAGGAAAAAGAAAATCTTGAAAATCAAGTAAATAAAGAATTTATCTTTATCAAAAACTCCAAAACCATCGACAAAGTCTTTATTAAAGACATATTTTTTGTAAAATCTGAAGGAAACTATTGTTACATCTATACCCAAGAAAAAAAATATGTCCTAAAAATATCATTAGTCAAAATGCACGATAGACTTTCCCAACCAATTTTCATTAGAGTACATCGTGGCCATGTCATCAACAAAAGTAAAATTGTTACCGTAAGTAAAAATCTAAGCGGTTTAAAATTAGGAGAATTTGAAATTCCAATTGGAGGAAAATATAAGAATTTAGTTAAAGAATTAATAACTTCTAAAGAATAAAAAAAAAGCCTGCCTCAAACAATGAAGCAGGCTTTTTTTTGCTTAATTAAGAAAATTACTCTTTATGTTTTACAAGTTCGGTGCTCTCTAAATCCATCATAAATTGCATCAATCTTATCATTTCAGCTCTGTATCCATTCAAATCTTTGCCTATAGACTTATTAGCTAAATCTATCAGATCTTGATAATTCGAATCTCCTTTGAAAGCTGATTCACGGAGCAACATTCCAAATTCCGCAACACATGCTGACCATTGAAAATTATTAGAGCTTAAGGCAAAATCTTTTGCATCTGCACGAACAGGGAATTCTAATAATTTTGAGTCATTTTGATCAGGCGTTTTATATCTCAGCTTCAAATGCATTAACTCATCGGAGTTCTTTGCTGTCTTGGTTGGTCTACTTTCTTGATATTTCAAATCGTCTACTTCTACAAGAAAGTCGCTTTTTGCGCCAATTGGAATAATTTCATAGATTGCAGTTACCGTATGCCCCGAGCCTAACTCCCCGGCATCTTTTTTATCATCATTAAAATCTTGTCTTTCCAATAATCTGTTTTCGTATCCTATTAAACGATATGCTGCCACTGTTTTAGGATTAAACTCTACTTGAAGTTTGACATCCTTGGCAATGGTATACATTGTTCCACCGAATTCGCTTACCAGTACTTTTCTGGCTTCTGAAATGTTATCAATATAGGCATGATTTCCATTTCCTAGATTGGCTAACTTTTGCATCTTGTTATCTTTATAATTTCCCATACCAAAACCAAGTACAGTCAAAAACACATTAGATTCTCGCTCTTTTTCTATCATTCTACTTAATTCCGCATCACTACTCACACCTAAATTAAAATCCCCATCTGTTGCAAGAAGTACCCTGTTATTGCCACCTTCAATAAAATGTTTAGAAGCTGTTTTATATGCCAGTTTAATTCCAGCAGCGCCAGATGTTGAACCTCCAGCTTCAAGTTCGTCTATGGCATCTTTAATTCTCTGTTTTTCTATACCAGAAGTTGGTTCTAATACTACCCCAGCAGCACCAGCATATACAACTAAAGAAACTTTATCTTGCTCCCTAAGATTATTCACAAGCATCTTCAGACTAGATTTCAAAAGTTGCAATTTATTTGGAGCTTGCATGGAACCAGAAACATCAATCAAAAACACCAAATTGGATGCTGGTAGATTTTTACTTGGTATCTGTTTACCTTGAATCCCTATGTGTAAAAGTTTATGATTCTTATTCCAGGGATTTTCTCCAAATTCCATTTGAACAGAAAATGGATCTTCGCCATTAGGTTCTGGATATTCATATTTAAAATAATTAATCATTTCTTCAATTCTAATGGCATCTTTTGGTGGTTTTTGGCCATTATTTATGAATCGTCTCATATTACTATAAGATGCCGCATCAACATCTATACTAAAAGTTGATACAGGTTCGTCAACTGCTCTATGAAACTTATTTTCTTGAATTAGATCATAATCTTCTGTTTGATAAGCAGTGTTATTGTCGTATCCTTGGTGAGCACTTGCATTTACGATGCCCCCACTGATACCAGTAGATTCTGAAAAAATTGGTGACCCAAGCTTAAATAAAGACTTCCTTTTAATCACAACTTCCTCTAATTCAGCTGCTTGGTTAAGATTGATCACTAAATTTGATAAATCTTTTCCTTTCAGTTTAAAATGTTTCGTTTCATAACCAACATATGAAATCAACAAAACTGACCTTTCGTTCGTTACATCTATTGAAAATGATCCATTGTGATCGCTTATAGTGGCATTTGTTGTACCATCTTCAATAATGTTTACACCTATGAGAGATTCCCCAGTATTAGCATCTACTATATTGCCATTGACTTTCAGGCTTATATCTATGTTAGTAAAAGAAAAAAGGAAAATAAGAATTACTGGTATTGAAAAATATTTAATGCTTTTCATTCGTAAATAATTTTATTAAATAAAGATATTTGCAACTTAGATGCAAAAATTATAGAAATTGCATAAACTTTTGGAACTTAAATTAAACCGATTTAATCCTTGCTAAAAATCTTTAGCCGAAATACAGATCACCTTAGTGATCAAGACCTAGTTGATAGGTTTACCAATTCAGGAAACCTGAAGGTCTTAGGGGACCTCTATAATAGGTACATCGAATTGCAATATGGTCTTTGTTTTAAATATCTAAAAGATCGGTCTCTAGCTGAAGACGCTGTAATGAGCATTTTTGAGGAGTTAATAGAAAAATTACCAAAATATAAGGTTGAGAATTTTAGGAGCTGGCTATACACCTTAAGCAAGAATCATTGTCTCATGGTGCTTAGAACTCATCAAAAACAATTAAAAAGTCCAATTGAAGAAGAAAATTTTATGCATTCTGAAGAAGAATCGCATCTAATAGATAAGGAGCTAAAAGAAGAGGAGTTTTTGTTGATGGAAGCTTGTATCGAGATGTTACCAAATTTGCAAAAAACCTGTATAAAGTACCATTATTATGATAAGAAATCTTACTTAGAAATTGCCGAAATTTTAGGCAAGGAGAAAGATAAAGTAAGGTCTTACATTCAAAATGGAAGAAGAAATATTAAAAATTGCATGAAAAAGAAAAGTGAAAAGATCTCCTAAAAATATAAGTGAATACTTTAAAATGCTTTTTTACCTTGAAGGGTCTGAAAAAGAGCATGAAAGGATCATCTCTGATAAAAGTGATGACCCTTATTTCTACGATGCCTATGAAGGTATTAAAGACATTGATCTCCAAGAGAGAGTACAAATTATTAAGAATCTCAATGAAAAGATAGACGCCAAAGTCAGAGCTAATCGTAAATTTGGTCTTCCTTTATTAAAGGTCGCAGCTGGTCTTGCAATATTAGCAGGAATAAGCTTTTGGATGATCAATCTTAGTCAAGCTAAAAAACAGGTCGTTTTTGCACCAAATAAATCATCCCTCAATAAAATTGCCTTACCTAAAACTAAACTAGAAAGTCCTATAGAATCTACCATTGCTCAAACTGTAGATTCTATTCCCAAGAATCAAAGTGTAGCTACAAATATTGAATCTATTGAAAACATAGAAAATGTAGTCTCCCAAACTTCTGATCAGATAGCAGCTGTTGGCCAAACACAAAGTAATTCTACTCAATTCAATTCATTTGAAGAACAAAATTTTGATTACATAGCACCTGAAATTCGCTATGAATCTCCTGGTACACGTATCATTTATAAACCCCAAACTCAAGCTCCATACACTAGCAACACTCCAATTCAAAGCAGTCCGATACAAAGTACTTCTCCCATGGCTTCCAAGCCCCAAGAAGAAAAGGTTTCTAGTAATTCAATTGCAGATGCTTTCAGCTCAGAAACTAATATTGGTAAGGCTGATGCTAGGCAAAAGGAGGGAAAAAATATTGCCGAAAGGGAGGAGATCATTGCCAAGTTGGACCAAACTAATGAATCAAATACACAATCTCTTGAACTTAAAAAACTTAATGGAACAGTAACAGATCAAAACAACGACCCTATTTTTGGAGTAACCGTTATCGCTGAACAAAGCATGAATGGAACTTCGACTGATGCAAATGGAAATTTTAATCTAGAAGGTCTGATTGAAGGTGAAACTCTGAGCTTCTCTTATGTTGGCTTTGAAGAAGTCCAAAAAAACTATGATGGCAATCCTTCCATGAAAGTAAGCTTAAATAGTCAGACAGAACTATCTGAAGTAATAGTTGATGCCAGCATTGCTGAAAGATCTACTGAAAGTATAACAAATGATGAAGATGGAATGAATGCTGCTGATGGCGCTTTGGTTGCAGGAAAATCTAACGAAAATTTGAAATTTGCCAAACCTGCTTCTGGATGGAAAACTTTCAAAACCATGATTGAAAAAAATAGAAGATACCCCTCTGAGGCAATTGAAAACAATATTGAAGGTCGTGTTATCATTAGCTTTTTTGTAGACAAAAATGGTCAACTGAGTGATTTTCAAGTCAAAAAGAGTCTTGGCTATGGTTGTGATGATGAAGCCATTCGTTTGTTAAAAAATGGTCCTCCTTGGGATGCGGGCGCAACTAATACAAGGGCTGAATACACTTTCCGATTCAAATAATCCCCTATTTGATAAGATTCCTCAAAGGTGATGCCTTAATTCTTAGATGTTACCTATCCTTTTCGTATTTTCGCCCTATTATGCACTCATTCCGAGTTGTTTCAGATAAAAAATTTAATTTAAAATGTTCGAAAGCTTACAAGAACGATTAGACGGTGCCTTTAAAACACTTTCAGGTTCAGGAAAACTTACAGAATTAAATGTAGCTCAATCGATAAAAGAGATCAGAAGAGCACTTGTCGATGCAGATGTTAACTACAAAATTGCCAAAGAATTTACAGATAATGTAAAAAAAGAGGCCCTTGGTCAAAAGAACATCCTAAATGCTGTTAAGCCAGGCGACTTGATGGTTAAGATTGTCATGGATGAGATGGTTAAACTTATGGGTGGCCAATCTGTAGGTATAAATGTAAAAGGCAAACCGGGTGTTGTCCTTGTTGCAGGTCTTCAAGGTTCGGGTAAAACAACTTTTTCCGGGAAGCTTGCTCATTACTTAAAAACTAAGAAAAAATATAAACCCCTATTAGTTGCCTGTGATGTCTACCGTCCCGCAGCAATCGATCAGATTTCGGTTCTAGGAGAAAACATTGGTGTAGCTGTATATAAAGAAGTCGACAATAAGAGCCCTGTTCAAATTGCAGAGAATGCCATAGTACATGCCCAGCAACATGGCTTCGATGTTGTGATTGTAGATACAGCTGGTCGTCTAGCAGTTGATGAAGAAATGATGACTGAAATCGAGAACATCAAAAATGCTATCAGTCCTAATGAGACTTTATTTGTAGTAGATGCAATGACTGGACAAGATGCAGTTAATACGGCCGCTACCTTTAATGAACGAATCAACTACGATGGCGTTGTAGTAACAAAATTAGATGGTGATACAAGAGGTGGTGCTGCTCTTTCTATAAAATACATTGTAGGAAAACCAATCAAATTTGTTTCGACTGGAGAAACAATGGATACTTTAGATGTATTTCATCCAGATAGAATGGCACAAAGGATTCTTGGTATGGGTGATATTGTTTCTTTTGTTGAAAAAGCTCAGGAACAATTTGACGAAAAGGAAGCCAAAAGATTAGAACAAAAGTTTAAGAAGAATAAATTTGACTTTAATGACTTTCTTAGCCAGCTCAACCAGATTAGAAAAATGGGTGATATGAAAAGTCTATTAGGCATGATCCCCGGGATGGGAAAGGCTATGAAAAACGTTGATATCGACGACAATGCTTTTGTGAAAGTAGAATCTATTATCTATTCTATGACTCCTAAGGAAAGAGGAACGCCCGATATTTTAAATATGAGTAGAAAGAAGAGAATTGCTAACGGCTCTGGCTATTCAATTCATGAAATTAACGCTTTTGTCAAACAGTTTGAGCAAATGCGTAAAATGATGCACAAACTTTCTACTGGTAAAGGTATGGACCAAATGATGAAACAATTTGGTGGAATGCCAGGGATGAAAAAATAATTAAACCAGATCAATTTATAAGGTCGCTTTTACTACAGAAGTATTCGATTGGATCAATTGCTCCTAAACCATACTATTACAATGCAAGATAAAACGCCTGAAATTAGCCCTGTGAATATAACACAGTCAGTGGCTATACTAATTGATGGAAATAATATAGAACGCTCACTTCATTCCATTACCGGTGATAACAATGTCATGGTAAATTTTGATGTGCTTATTCCAAAATTACTTAAAGGAAGAGGACTTAGTCGATTGATATATTTTAAAGAAGGTAAAGCTATCTCTACGAAATTAGCGGATAGATTGCTAAATAACTTCATGGGGTCAGTCGTCCCTTGCCATAAATCTGCTGACATCCCTTTGTCTATCAGCGCAACACAAATCGCAAGAAAGGTTGACACAATTATTGTCTTATCAGGTGATTCTGATTACATAGAACTGGTTAAGCATTTAAAAGGCGAAGGTGTACGAGTAGAAATAGCTGCTGTCGAAAAGACAACCGCAGCTATTTTAATAGAAGGTGCCGATCACTTTGTTCCAATTACTGTTGAGGATAGTTTTACACTTTCTCCTAAAAGCAGGAGATATCCTAACAAATCAGGCTCAGAAACTTCTAAAAAGAAATCTAGTTCAAGAGCTAAGGTCCCTGCCTCTAGCAAAACAAAACCTAGACAAACGAAAAAAACTACAAAAGCAAAAGTGACTAAGGAATCTGTAAGCAAACGCAAACCAAATAGTAAAGCAAAAACTGTCAATAAAAGTAGAAGCAATTCTAGTCAAAACAATCGTGGAAAGAAAAAATAATCAAAATTTTAGATTTGACAAATAAAATAAAAGTGAATCGCTTTTTACTTTACTTAAGATTTATTAACTCAAATCTATTGTTTTTTATATTTTTGATAAAAATCAAAATAAAAAATGGGGGGAGTCGTAAAAGCCTTTTGTAAAAGTTGTAAATACAAGCAAGATAATCTGAGCCTAGGTCATGGATTCGATTTCACAAGAGGATCCTTAATGCCTGCGTATTGTGAATCTTGTGATAAGCTACATTTAGCAGATATTGATAAAGAAGAAAATTTATGTAAAGTGCATAAAACTGCTCTTATCTTCTATCATGCAGAAGCCGCACTATCAGAAAATATAGTGGCTGATAGTAGTTTTGATATTTTTGAATGGAAAGGATCAGCCATAAAGAAGGCTGATTACCTCTGTCCAAAATGCAAGACTTTTTCAATGCATTTTAAGGACAAAGGCATTGATTGGGATTAGTTCGCTTTTGAATCTTTTTAAATCAAATCCTTGAAACAAAACGTCGGTGGCATAGCTTTGTTGGTCAAAGACTATGATGAGGCTATAAGTTATTTTATCAACAAGCTAAACTTCGTTTTACTTGAAGACACTGTCAGATCTCCTTCTAAAAGGTGGGTAAGAATAGCAGCTCCTGGAGACCATCAAGTAAGTTTATTATTAGCAAAAGCAAAAGACCCAGAACAACAATCATTTATTGGGAACCAATCTGGTGGTAGGGTTTTTATGTTTTTATATACAGATGACTTCTGGAGAGATTATGAAGCAATGAAATCAAAAGATGTCGACTTTATTGGAGAACCTAGGGATGAAGATTATGGATACGTAATAGTATTCAGAGACTTATATGGAAATAAATGGGATTTCATTCAAAGAAAATAAAGTATTCCTAAGGCTAAATTGTCA
Source organism: uncultured Saprospiraceae bacterium (assembly GCA_938018185.1). GTDB lineage: Bacteria > Bacteroidota > Bacteroidia > Chitinophagales > Saprospiraceae > JALZVN01. The sequence goes on along the minus strand of CALIIW010000116.1, from coordinate 9,325 downwards.
TTCCTAGATCTTTAACAGTGCTACGCTTGTAAATTTAAGGTGATGACAATAAGTCATTAATGTTGAAAGAGAAAATTGTCATTCCGAGTGCAGCGATAGCGGAATCGAGGAATCGAATTTGGTTGTTTGAATTAATTTCGACCGTAGCGCAGTGGAGTGGAGAAATCTTACACTTTTCTTTGTGAAAGTAATTTCAAATTAAATGAATGCAAATCCTTCAACTCCGGTGCCCTCCGATCCCTAAAAGGGCAGGCGAAATTTTCAGAATGGATGACAATCTGCAATAATAAAAAGACTATTAATTTAATGTACTGTTTGAAAAGATGTCTTAGATAGTGAAGCGACTGCGGAATCAAGTAACAAACAAATAGTAATTATCTAATTTCAACAAATCGCCATAAACCAAATAAATCATTCTCAAAGGCGACTATCCCTTCTTTTTTATTAAAAAATAACTTTAAAGATGGATTGTTAAAAGCAGTATATTCTACATTCTTGAAATCTGCATTTAAAAATGTCCGATCTGCTTTCATTATATTATTTGCATATAATTGACTTGGATAATTTCGGCTGTCAATGTTTTTTCTAAATATCATTGTATACAAAGCAGGACTGGTTTGCTTATTGGTGTAAAAGATATTTACAATATCTGCAAGCAAAGCCTCTTTAAGTTCTGGATAATAAGGTCTAACTTCAATATTAATTTCAAACTCTAAGTCCAAGTCATCACAGGATATAATATATTGTTTTCTTTGAATGGTGTAACAATAACTTATTGTATCTCCATCTTCATAAACACTGTAGTCGTAGAAGATTCCATCAATATTACGAGAAGTCTTTTCGACTATTGAAAAACTCTCCCTTTCTCCAGCTTCGTTTTGGAAAACAACTTCTGAATTACCACTTTGATACGGCAAAAAAGACAGACTACTATCTAACAAATTAAAAGCTCCAACATCCTCATCGCATACTCCTAAACTATTAAATGGCCCCGATGGTAAAACTACCATTTCATCATCCTTGCACGAAATCAATACGAACAAAGAACATAGCCAAAATAAATATACAAAAGTATGTTTTCCCATTATAATTACGTCATAAAGGTCTCAGTTTGATGATTTTTATGTCATGTCTAAGTACTTTAATTATCTAATTATACTATTCAATAAGAATGCCATTAAACCCTTCTAAATCAAGCTAAAGTTTATCCACATCGCATTAAAAATTCACTTTAAATTCTAAACTTTCTTTCATCCTGGTAAGATGCTCTGATGGCTTAAAATTAATTGGTCTATAGGATCCATAGCCTATTGCTATCAATTTGTCTGCATCTATACCGTTAGTTATCAAGAAATCCTTTATTACATCCGCACGATCTTGTGAAAGTTTCATTTCAAAAGCTTCATCATTTGATTCATCAAAGACATGTGTCTCAATAATCAATTCGTAATAAGGGTGCTCCTTCAATAATAGTAACAGCTCTTGTAAAACAAGAATTGATGATTCTTCAAATTTCGATGATTCTTTTTCAAAGCTGACTTCCTTATTAGCTTTCTTTAAAAGAGATCTAGTGTCAGACCCAATCTGTGGACAGCCTTTATTAGCTAAACTTCCTGCAAAGAAAGGGCATTCATCATAAGCATCAGTAACGCCATCATTATCTGAATCTGGACAGCCTCTAAGTGCTATTGAACCTGCATTGACCGGACATTCATCCAAGTGGTCTGCAATGCCATCTTGATCTGTATCTGGGCAACCGCCCATTAATACAGTACCGCTTTGATTTGGACATGGGTCATCTGTATCTTTGACCCCGTCCAAATCAGTATCTGGACAGCCTTGCATGACTGCTAGGCCACTAACTTTAGGGCAAGCATCTTCAAAATCCGTGATACCATCACCGTCTAGATCCAATTTTTTACTTCTATTTCCTAAAACAAATGAAAAGCCAAGTTGATGGTTTAAAAAGTGATCATTTCCATTGACCATGTTATTTGTATTTATATCTCCAGACATCATATCAGTATCATCTGCATTGCTTAGATTATAACTGGACTGCACAAACATAGCAACACTCCTACTAACTTTCACCTTTACCCCTAGACTTAAGGGAATTGAAACAATCGATTTATTAGAACCTCTTTTGGGATCACTTTTGTAAGTTGTGTGCCCTAGGCCTGCTTGAAGGTAAGGAGCGATTAGAGAAGATTCTTTTAAGATATAACCATTATTGAATTTATAAACGAGTTGTAGGCTACTCTGATATTGCTTTGATAGAAAGTTTTTACTTTTACCTGCCCAATACCCATGATCGCTCATACTTAGATCTAGACCCATGTCGAAAGTTGGGTTTATATAATGTTTAATCTGCAAGCCAATACCAAAGTACTGTGTATTTTTCCAATCGAATAAGTTATGTCCTAAGTCCCCTCTGTATTCAGATTTAACTCCTGAAATACCAATACTCCATGGTGCGGATATTTCTTGCGATTCAAGTTGAGAACATATTAAGAATGAAAATAGACAGATACATAATAAATATTTCATCAGCTATATTTTACTTAGAAGTTTGAAGGTTTATAACTTCTCAAATCTGACTATTTAGCGTGACAAAAAAATATAAAAATTTAATGAAATTCGACTTGGCAAATTTTAACATTTAAGAAAATTAATACCTGTCCAAATATCGTCCAAAATCAATTCAAATCTCCAAACGAAATTCTTGAACTAATGAGTTATAGCGCCCTTTTCCGATAGCAAAATGGCTATTGGTTTTGTCGATTTAAATTCAGAAAGAATGATCATAACCACTACCATAATAGGAACAGATAAGAACATTCCTGTGACACCCCAAAGAAAAGCCCAAAAGGCTAAAGAAATAAGAACCACCAAACTGCTAATGTTAAGAGAGTTTCCCATTATTCTAGGTTCTAAAATATTTCCTACCAAAACTTGAATCAAACCAACTACAATAAGTACAAGCAAAGCTGGTGTATACTCCCCATATTCTATCAAAGCAAATATTGCCGGAAAAATCGTAGCAATCAAAGAACCTATTGTTGGAATATAGTTTAGTAGAAAAATTAGAAATGCCCAAAAAATTGGCGCATCAACACCAATTAATAATAGAGCTATAAAGCTTAGAAAACCAGTCATTAAACTGGTAAGTGTTTTAATCGAAATATAAGAGCTAATGCTCCGTTCTATTTTTGCAATTACAACATTCGCATTATCTAAATCGCCAGCTGATTTAAAAAAGCTGGATAATTTAATCTGAAAATAAGACTCTTCCAAGAGCATAAACAATACATACAAGACTATTGCGAATGTATTTCCAAAAAGATCCGTTATAGAACCTAATAAACTTCCTAAAATCTCATTAAAGTTTAATCCTCCAATAAATTCACTAAATTTTGAGGCGATATTAATATTAAAAGTCTGCTCCAATTGTGCAGCCAGTTCTTTAATTTTTAATTCGTAATCATCTCGGTTTGAATTTAAAACTTGTATGTTTCTGCTTATCATATTTATGATAAAGCCTAACATTCCAAACATCAGGGCAGTTGACATTATATTCTTAACAAAAAGAGGTAACTTCTTTCCTATCAATGGAATTTTGACTAGCAAATCCCTAATTTCCTTAATAAGAAACCAGATGAAAAGAGCAATGATTATCGGAATTAATAGATCTCTTCCATAATAAAGTATAAGATAAGAAAGCGTAAGAATGACAAGTAAAGAAGCGATTTTAATTGTTTTCATTTCCAAATATAATGTAACACTTTGTTAATTATGTGTTATGACATAAGAAGATTCAACATGATATGCAACCTTTTAAATATTTTGCTAATCTTGTCAATATATCTAATCCTCTAATTTATCTAAACAATCAAAACTACATATGAAAAATTACTTTTTTTTCATGGTGCTATTGGCTAGTATGATTCTATTTGCCTGTAGTCCAAAGACAAGTACAGTGACTAATGCTGATAAAGTTATAAAACCAATTCCAGTTGAAATTACTCAAAATATAATTGGTGTAGGAACAAGTATTCCTAAAGATCCAACAGTTAGAATTGGGGTTCTGGAAAATGGGCTTACTTATTACATAAAAAAGAATAACAAACCAGAAAACAGGGCAGAATTAAGAATTGGATTAAAAGCAGGTTCTATTTTGGAAGATGATGACCAGCAAGGACTAGCGCATTTTGTAGAGCATATGGCTTTCAATGGCTCTACCAATTTCAAAAAAAATGAACTGGTTGATTATCTAGAATCAGTGGGTACAAAATTTGGTCCTGACCTCAACGCTTATACAAGTTTTGATGAAACGGTATATATGCTCCAAGTTAGGACGGATGATAAAGAAAAAATGCTTACAGGCTTAACGGTACTTGAAGATTGGGCTGGAGGAATAAGTTTTGATCACGAGGAGATTGATAAAGAAAGAGGTGTGGTTGTTTCAGAATGGAGGACTCGATTAAGTCCGGACCAAAGAATGCAGCAAAAGACTTTTCCGGTAATGTACAATAATTCGCATTATGCAAAAAGATTACCTATTGGGAAACCAGAAATCGTGGAGACGGCTGATTATGAAACAGTAAAAAGATTTTATAAAGATTGGTATAGACCAAATTTGATGTGTGTGGCTGTTGTCGGTAATGTTGATTTGGATATGATGGAACAAGAACTAAAAACCAGATTTGGAAAACTTAAAAATCCAGAAAATGAAAGAGAGCGTATTCGCTTCACCGTTCCTCGACATAAAGAGACTTTGGTTTCTATTGCTGATGATGAAGAAGCATCTTTTACTAGAGTAAGATTAGCGTACAAGCATGACCGGATAGAAGTTAAAACATTGGAAGATTACAGAGCTAATTTGGTTCGTTCACTTTATAATAGAATGCTAAATGCCAGATTAGATGAATTGGCAGAAGCAGAAAATCCGCCTTATACTTTTTCCTATTCAGGGTACGGTTCTGATGTTGGGGACATAGATAGTTATGATTGCTTTGCTTTCTGTCAAGAAGGGGGCGCCCAAGTTGCTTTAGAAACTTTGATAAGAGAAAACGAACGGGTATTGAGACACGGATTCAATGCAAGTGAAATGGAGCGTATGAAAATAGAGATGCTAAAGTCAGCAGAACGAGGTATGAAGGAAAAGGATAAAACAGAATCTAAACGTTTAGTTATGCGATATGTATATAACTTTTTAGACAATAACCCTATCCCAAGTCCAGAGCAAACAGTAGATCTTTACAACAAATTTATACCAAGTATAAAAGTAGAAGAAATCAATAGTCTAGCTAAAAATTGGATCACTGATGAAAACAGAGTTGTTGTAATAACAGGACCAAAGAAAGCAGGATTAGCACCAGTAACAGAAGCGGAAGTAATGGGTATTTTAAATTCAGTTAAAAATGAAACCATACCTGCTTACGAGGATAATGTATCGGATGAGCCATTGATATCAAAAGAATTAGTTGCTGGAACTATTACAACAGAAGAAAGCATTGATGAAATTGATACAAAAATTTTGACATTGAGCAATGGTGTAAAAGTGTATTTAAAGCAAACTCAATTTAAAAATGATGAAATAATCATGAATGCGATTAGTGAAGGAGGCCAATCTCTTTACCCAGACTCTGACTACCCTACTGTCAGATTTGCAGCCTCTGTGATGCAGGAAGCTGGTGTTGGTAATTTTGATTGGACACAACTGACTAAAAAACTAGCAGGAAAGAAGGCAGACGTTTATGCTTATATCGGCGAATATTATGAAGGTGTAAATGGCAACTGCTCTCCAGATGATTTAGAAACCTTTCTACAATTGGTTCATCTTACCTTTACTGCTCCTAAAAAGGATGCAAAATCGCTCAATTCTTATATAAGTAAAGAGAAGTCTATCTACAAAAACATACGTTCTAACCCAGCCTATTTTTTTAGAGATCAAGCCTCAAAAATTAAATTTAACAATAACAAAAGAAGAGGCTTTCCTGAAGCGGAAGACCTTGACAAAATTGATTTAGACAGAGCAGAAGAAATCTATCTAGAACGTTTTTCAGACGCAGATGATTTTACTTTTATGTTTGTTGGAAATTTTGATGAAGTAAAAATGAAAGACATGCTTAAAAAGTATGTTGCTAGTTTGCCTTCAAAAAAGGAGGTAGAAAAAATGGGGAATTTGAACATTAACTATGTCCCAGGCAAAGTCGAAAAAAACATAAACATGGGCAAAGCTCCTAAGACATTTATTGAAATGACTTTCCATGGTGATTTCGAATATAATAGTAAAAATAAATACGCACTGCGCTCTCTTGTTGATGTTATGAAAATAAAATTGAGAGAATCTATGCGAGAAGACAAAGGTGGTGTATACGGTGTAAGGCTTAATCAAAATACCAGTAAAAAACCAGATGAAAAATACAGTATAGGTATTTCATTCAATACGGAACCTGCTAAGGCGCAAGAATTGGTTAAAACGGCCTTAGAGGATATAAAAAATACGAGAGAATCCTTAACCGATGAAAATTACTTGGTCAAGGTAAAAGAGATGCAAAAACAATCTATGATCAAGGACATGAAAGAGAACAGATTTTGGCAAAGGGTTATTTCTGACTCTGTCAAGAATGGAACAGATCTCAGTAAAATAAGAATAGAAGAATTTGAAAAGTCTATCAACTCCCTAAATGTTGAAATGATTCAGAATGCTGCAAAACAGTATTTCGACATGGACAATTTTATAAAGATTGTTATGAGTCCAGAAACAATTACACAGTAATTAAATAATAAGAAAACCAATGAAGAAGGGATGCGATTTTATCGTGTCCCTTTTTTTAGGGGTGGGTCTTTATGTAAGATTTTGAACATAAAAACGAACATGTATTTTATTTGGGTGTAGGTGCAGAGCAAGCCCTGCACCTGCACCTACACCCAAATAAAATAAAATAAAAAACCATAATTACACACCACCCATTAAAGAATGAAAAACGGCTGATGTAAAATTTATAACTCTTCACCCCTCTTTTTGCACCTCATTTACACGATTTAGCACCCATATTAAAGAAATCTTAGAATATTTAGCCAAAAAAGCATTAATTCTTGTAACCAAATGATATTCTGTCATTATGAAATTAAAGAGTTGTTATTCATTATAAATAAAGACAATATATGTTCTCTAACTTGGAATTAAATCGTAGTCTTGTAGGTCAAAACCATAGATTTATGGCGAAAAATAACAAACAAGTTTCCGATAATTCCATGTTGTCTGAGTGGAAAGAAATTCAAGCTGCTCAGAAAGATCCAAAACAGTTTCGTCCCTTATACGAAAGGTATTTTGAAAATATATTTGCCTTCATTCAAAAAAGAACTGGAGATCATTCATTAAGTGGAGACATATGCTCCCAAGTTTTTCTAAAAGCAATGCAGAAAATTGGTAAATACCAATATAAAGGGGTTCCTTTTTCTGCCTGGCTATATAGAATAGCACATAATGAGGTAGCTCAACATTATAGGAATAACTCCAAACAAAGAATAGTCAGTATCGAAGAAGATCAAATTAATGATTTGATAGACGAATTAGATTATGATTTTAACAAAGACATTCTTCAAGATCTTTTGGTACTTTGTTTAGATCAACTTTCTCCTGACGAACTGAACTTAATTGAACTAAGATTTTTTGACAAAAAACCGTTTAAAGAAATTGCAAATATTCTTGAGATAACTGAAAGTAACGCAAAAGTAAAAACATACAGAATAACCAAAAAGATGAAAAATATAATCCTAAAAGCTAAATCCTAAAAACCTACGTACCATGAAAGAGAAACTTTACAAATATATATTCAACCCCACAAAACTTGATTCTAAAACTGTTGATCAGTATAAGGATTTTGATGCTTTGTATAACCAGTACAACAGTACCGTGCCAAAAACCAAGCGGCCTGGCAGACTCCGTAAGATCCTTCCTTGGATCGGAGTTGCTGCAGCTGCCACCGTTGCACTCTTCTTGACCGTTTTTTCTCCTAATAAAAATAAACTTAACAAGAAAGATGTCCTTGCAAAAAAGGAATTTGTAAAAACTCCTGTTGATAACAAATTGGTTCAAAATTTCGAATCTGCCACAGTCGACGGCGACAAAGGGGGAACAATCAAAATTAAACAAACAACCTTCCACATACCACCTAGAGCTTTTGTTAACAGAGCTGGCAATCTAGTTCTTGGTCCTGTAGATATCAAATTGAAAGAATATCACGACTATGTAGACTTCTTCGTATCAGGTATCCCAATGGAGTATGATTCTTTAGGGACGAGGTATCAACTAGAATCAGCAGGCATGATCGAAGTTTATGCGGAGCAAGAAGGAGAACGAGTTGAATTGGCATTGGGCAAAACCCTTGACATACAACTAGAAGCTGAGATTAAAGTGAATAAGAACGCAACTAAAGCGCCTGCTTTCAATATCTATAAACTTGATGAAGATCAACGAAATTGGGTTTATGAAGCTGAAGATAAAATTGAATTTATAGGTGATGCACCCTCAGATGCTAATAAAGCTGATGCTACAACATTTCAAGCTGAATACAATAATAAAATTACAGCTATAGATAATGAATTTAAAAGAGAAGTTGAGAAAGTCAAAGAAAAGAATCCGATGCCTTCTCAACCTTTAAAGCCTAGAAAAGCTAATAATGAAAGTTTTACTTTTGAATTAGACATATCAGATCTAGATACGGATTCACAGCGAAGTGCAGAACATTCAGCAGTACTTAGGTCAGAACAAGCGCTCAGAACTTTGAAGCAAAAATACGGCAAGGCTGTTTGGGAAGTGATTCCTGGTCAATCAAATTGGAAACCTTCCATAGCTTCTACAGAGTGGGACGATTATAAGCTGAGTTCTTTGAACAAGCAGGAGTTCTTAGTAACATTTATTAAAGGTTCTGAATCTGTTGACATAAAGGTTAAACCAGTTTTATTAGGAGATGACTATGAAGCTGCTATGGCCACTTTCAATCAAGAATTTGCTTCATTTGAAATAGAGAAGGCTAAAGCAGTAGCGGTAGTTCAAGAACTTACTGCTGAACTAGAACAAGCTAAAGCCATAAGAGCAAAGACTGCAAAGATGGAATTAGATAAAAAAGTAGCAGCATTAAAAGCAGCTGGTAGAGCAGACCTCGCCTCAGACGAGTTGATTAAGAGAAAGATTGTAAACATGTTTAGTATAAACAGTTTTGGAACATGGAATTGTGATAGACCATTCCCGGCATATGTTACAAAGATCAACGCAAGCTTCGAAGACAAACAAAAGACTAATTATTCTGGGCGTATC
>CALIIW010000115.1 GCA_938018185.1 uncultured Saprospiraceae bacterium | reverse complement strand
AGCATTTCCATTTGCCGACAAATCTACAGACACACCACTTTTACAACTAGCAGTAGGCAATACGTTAGTAGCAGTGACTATAACAGAGCCAATGCATTGATCCGTATTTCCTCCCACGTCTGTGACAGTAAAAGTCACGTTAAAGTTGCCAGCAGAAGTGAATGACATAGGGTCAACAGTCATAGATGCAATAGAACAATTGTCTGTACTGCCATTGTCCATCATAGCAGGTGTAATGGAAACAGAATTTCCAGAAAGTTCTAGTGCTACATTTTGTTTGCAACTTGCATTTGGAGCTGTTACATCATTAACTTCTAAATTAGAAGTACAAGTACTTACAAGACCATTATCTCCAGTTACAGTTAGTGTAACTACAGTGCTTGGTGCATTTGCACAAGTAAGCGAACTAGGATTTATTGAAAGCATAGGGGCAATGCCGCTCGCTGAGATACTGCCATCATCAATCATTGCTGCGGTGATGGTAGCTGTTCCAGTAGCAGACAAATCAACAGAAACATCGTCTTTACAAGAAGCAGTAGGTTTTCCTTCAAACACTATGTTTACAAATTCTATAGTACCGTGATCTCCAGATTCATTGTCGCAAACCTTTAAGGTCCACTGTCCCATGGCAGATGATTCGTCATTGTAAATAGCAAAATCACCTTCCGGCTTGTACATTCCTCTTGCTGGAGTGCCATCTGCTAAATCTGTAATAGCATCCATAGCATCCATAGAAAATATTATTGGATCATCTTGGGAAGCTCCTAAGTTATCTGCAGAGCCTCCATTTGTTGAAGTAAGGTCTACGCTTTTTCCATTAGGTGAAGTTAGAGTGACACTTAAGTCTCCAATAAAGGTGTGAGTGATAAAAAGTTGAACTTCTTTCACCTTTGTTTCACTACCTAGTTTCTCTGTGTCTGCAACATTAATTTTGTAGTCATTATCATCTCCACATTCGTCATCTAATATTTGTGCATTTAGATCCTTAGTGTTGTTGTCAAATGGTAAGTTGTATGGTAGCCAAGAAGAAGGCCACGGACTAAATCTTGCATCCAAGTTTGTATTTGACATAGTGCCGGCAAGAAAATCAAAATCATAAGCATTTCTTCCCCTAATGTAAACTTCACTGCCAGTTTCAGAATCAAAGTAAGCAGCATCTATTCCAGTATATATTCCATTGGCTGTCCAATTTAGAATAGAGAAAGAAGTTGTGTAAGGAGGATTACCAAAACCACCACTTATATCGTATTGATGAACGAGCCCATCTTTTACTAATAAAAATGTAGTTCCATAACTTAAGGCAGCATCCACACCTGTTGTCATTTCAGGAAAGTTTGCAATGATGTCAGTTGTGGCTGAAAAGACTTTGTCATCAGCATCATAGATGGTATACTTATCATCTTTAAAAAACAATTCGAAGTTTTTACCTCCACTGACAATTCTAATAACTGCGTCTATTCCTCGATTGAATCTTTCATCTGCAAACTGGAAATCACTATCTGTAGCATTTATTTTCTTTGGAAAACCCGAATCAAATGCTCCAAAGGTTGGGTTGTACCTTGCATATTCATCTCCTCTAAATAGGAAATGTTTTTTTACATCGTTTCTATAAATAGCAGCATCTATAGCATGTTGTGCCTGTGCGGGCAGGTAGCTTAGCAATGAAATGAATAAGCATAAAAATAAATTAATTGTAAATTTTTTCATCTGATAAAAAGTTTTTAATAAAAAGTTAACAATATTAAATACGCACATACAAAGCATATTTGTTTTTCTATTATAAATTAAATCGCAGTTCACAATAGTTTGAACCTTGTTCTTGTCTATTAAAATGTCATAATTTTTCTTAAACAGTAATTTTTGTTTCTCATCAATTTGAAGCCTCATCAATTCGAAATATTTTATTAAAAGATTAATATTAAAGTATTGTTATTTAAAAATGTGACATAAATTCCCTCCATTGATGAAGACAAGAAATAACTTGAAGTTGTTTTTCTTACAGCAAATAAGACCACTTAATTGAGTAATTTTTTTAGTAGTAAATTTTTGTCCAGGAGATAAAAAGGTACCTTCAATTGGCTCAGTTGATTCAGTAACAATTTAATTTAGATTAATTTATGACCACATAAAATTCAAGTTCAAGCAATGCATTAAAGCATTGTCAATTTTAAAGATTAATAAAAAGTGTGAATTATTTTGTGTGGGTTGAGAACTCAAGAAGGCTTAACAACTTGAAAATTAAAAGTACACTTTTATTCTAGAATTGCAAACTTGTTGAATTCTTTCAAACCTACTTTTTCGGCAATCCTTAAAAGAAAGTTTTATTTTGTGTGACAGTCATTTAGCAGGTTAAATTTGTATATAACTTTTATAAGTTCAAAGCTTGTTGCGGTTAGTTTTTCCCAGATGAAAAAGAATTGAAGTGCGAAACGTAAACTTTAATACCGTCACAAGAAAAGCAGTTTTTAGATACTATAGCTATTAAAAATATTTGTAGAGGACATGGGATAAAATGCAACATTCTATTATTAATTCATATCAAGCATTTAAAGACTCTTCATCAAATACTTCGCAAGACGTTTTATTTTGAAGCCTTCTATCATGGTTGTAGATATTGTTTGGATAGTAGGCAGTTTCAAGTTGTAGCTGTCAAAAGCTGATTCATTGTTTCATCCTATATCTTGGATTGAGGTTTCTGAATGTATTGAATTAAACCACCAAAAAAAATCTCCCCTCAAAATTAATTGAGAGGAGAACAGAACCAGGAATGCAATAATTTTTATTTATTGATAATTAATCTTTTTGCTTTCACTCCATTTTTTGATTTAATACAAATCATATAGATACCATTTGGAAGATTTTCCAAATTAAGCGCTTGTTTAACACTTCTACCATTTATAGGATAAGTTTGTAAAACCTGACCAATACAATTATTTACTTCCAATGTGTAAGTATCATTT
>CALIIW010000114.1 GCA_938018185.1 uncultured Saprospiraceae bacterium | reverse complement strand
GATCAAGTTGCCTTGCGGATGAAATATTATTCAGACGTCAGAACTTTTGGAAAATCTACCTCTACCGCTTTTAATGCACCTTCTGAAATAGATTTTACAAATAACGATTGGACTGGTAGATTTGCGGAGGCGGAATTTTATTTATTGGAAGAGCCTAATGATTATTTAACGCATAATGAATTTGAAGTGGATGAATCCATCTGGCTTAGTCCGCAATCAGTTGTCGAAGGAAGAGATGATGTCGTGGAATCTGCTGTTGATTGGATACTTGGAAATGCAACTTCAACAGAAAGCATCAAAGAGAAAGACCTTTGCAAATTCTATCCTAATCCTAGTCAGGGGGAATTGATAATAAACAACCCTTCATCCGAATACAAAGATTTAGCTTTATACACTCTCTTAGGTGAAAAAATTGCTGCTTTTAAAATAGCTCCAAATTCCAAACAAGAGATCAAACAAAATCTAAAAGGAACTTTTGTTTTACATATTTCATCAAAGTATACGACTCCTCAAGTAGAGAAAATATTCTTTACCAATTGAAATTAGAGTAGAGGTGTATCCTTCGTGAGATATTATTAATACTGTAGTTGATGACTTAATTTGTTTAAATATTTCTAAAGCTTATTTTTAACTCTATTTAAAGGACTATGAAACTGGATAAAAAATTAGATACTATTTGGAAATCGTTTTTAGAACCTATCGAGGAAAAAATAATTTTTGGGAATTATAGCAAACCGAAAACACTTTTGGAATTGGAGCGCCTTAGTAAAGAGGATTCTATTCAGTTAGAATTGCTTGGGTTTTATCTTTATCAATGGATGCCTTATGCCCCTCAAGCCATAGATATGATTCCTTTTGCTTCAACAGGAGAAGATGGGACCTACTTTGCATTTCTTACTGATTTTGGGAGGATTTCTGATTTAGAAAATGCACCTATTATAATGTATTGTGGTGCAGATATGAATTATGAAAATTTAGATAAAGGCTATTTGTTATTTGCTAAAAATATTTTAGATTTTATTGCTATTATTACCCAAACATTGAATCCTGGTTTTGTTTATGAATGGGATCCACGTTACACAGATTTTGAAAAGGAAACTAAGGAATTAATTGAGGATGAACCAGATGATGAAAGAACGGATACAATAGAAGTACTTAAAAACAATTTGCCGCTTCCCAAAATAGATAATCTTAATAATTACTATGTCAATTTGTTTGAGCAAAGATCTTTAAAGGCTCAAATAAAAACAAATGATGGTTTAAATATAAATTTCGATGGACAATCGATAGCCTTAAAACAAGAAATAAATGTATCGCTTGATAAAGAGGCCTTAGGATTGGCCTTGTCAAAAATGGATAAGCTTTCTAGATTAAAATTCTATCGAGATTATGGAAATTTATATCACGACTTGAGACAAAAGGAGTATCTATATGTATTTGATGTATTGATTGAGTTTTTGGCAAAGGATGGGTTCCACAGAGAATCTGAGGTTTTGGCATTTGATCTTAAAAAGCAGAAGGCTTATATTTTGTTTCATGAATTAAAGAAGGCTGGGGTATAATAAATAAAATTTAAGTTGATGCTTATTGCAAATTAAAAAATAAATAAAGAATGCATTTCAAACAAGCGACAACAATTCTGAGAATTTTTGATGAGGATAAAGCGCGAGAATTCTATATTGATTATTTAGGGTTTAAAATTGATTGGGAACATCGATTTGATAAGAATATGCCTTTATATTTTCAAGTATCAAGAGGAGAATGCATCATCCATCTTTCAGAGCATCATGGAGACGGAACACCAGGTACAAACATTAGGATTGAATGTGATGATGTCAAAGCCTATCACAAAGAGTTGAAATCTAAAAAGTATAAATTTCTAAACCCGGGCATTAATAAGATGCCTTGGGCAAAACAAGAATTATGTCTTGCTGATCCATTTGGAAACAAACTCATTTTCTACAAACCTTAGAAGAAAATTGAAATACGGGAAATGGAATACCAAGAAATTGCAAGAGAAATAATTAAACTGAAAGATAAAGATTTGGAACTTCGCAACAGACTCATTCTAGAAGAGCAACTCGGGGATGGATATAATATGGCGATGGAAAAATTGCATAACAAGCATGCAGAAATTTTAAATAAAATAGTAAATTCGATCGGCTATCCAACAATTGACAAAGTTGGAGAGGAAGCTAGCAAAGCCGCTTGGTTGGTAATCCAGCATGCTATAGGAAAACCGACGTTCATGAAAAAGTGTGCGAAGCTACTGGAGAAGGCAGTTAAGGAGCAAAAGGCAAGTCCTGTTAATTTGGCATATTTACTTGATCGTATAGCAGTATTTGAAGGAAAAGCTCAAACTTTTGGGACTCAATTTGATTGGGATGAAGCTGGCGAATTAAGTCCGCAAAATTTTGACGATTTACAAAAAGTAAATCAACGTAGAAAATCAATCGGTCTAAATACACTGGAAGAGCAAATTAAAATAATGAGAGAACAGGCAAAAATTGATAATGAAACTGCGCCTATTGATTTTAGAATAAGAAAGCAAGAAATTGATAAATGGAAAAAAAGGGTGGGATGGATTAAATAATTGCCTGCATAAGAAATTTAAACAAAATAGAAGATCGTTTAGAAGAATCAAATTATAACAATCAAGTCAAAGGGCTTTGCATAATTAGTTTGCTTTAGAAATAGAAATAAACACATTTTGATGTTTTAAAGCCCATAATTTGATTAATTTCTAAAACTAAGCATAGAACCACATAATTAAGACTTATTCTGTGCCATACTTAATATGGGTAATTGCCGAAATCTCAATTTGAAATTCTGTTATTGGTATGTTTTGAATACTTTTGGTGTTTTGAGAAAATAATTTGATATAATTGAAACTTTAAATGGATAATTGCCGTTTGTATTAATGTGGTAGGGCTATTAATTAAAATATCCCGCCTCTTTAACATTTTTATATTTTTATAATGAGTAACGGTACAGTAAAATTTTTCAACGAAGGCAAAGGATTTGGCTTCATTACACCTGATGATGGTGGAAAAGATGTTTTTGTTCATATCAATGGACTAAACGGAACATCAATTAACGAAGGAGACAAAGTCTCTTACGATGTCGAAGAAGGACAAAAAGGATTGAATGCAGTTAATGTCTCTTTGATATAACAGCATTTTAAATCTAAAATCATATTGGCCCATCAAATTTTTTTGATGGGCCTTTTTTTTTGATTAAAATTGAGATTAAAAATTAAATGAGCACAAAATCATTTATATCTGAAGCGTATGAGATTCCACAAGTACTAGAAACAAGTCGGATGCGTCTAAGGATGTTGACGGTTTCTGATGTTGTAAAAGATTATGACGCAGTTATATCAAGTGAAGCCCATTTGTTAAAAACAAAACCATTCGGTCCAAATCAAACTTGGCCTAATGACTTGACGCTTGAACAAAACTTGATAGATCTTGGTTGGCATCAAAAAGAATTTCAACGCAAATCTTCTTTTGCTTATACGGTTATGAATCTTGATGAAGACCAATGTCTTGGTTGCATTTATATAAATCCATCAACAAATTCAAATTATGAAGCCATGGTGGTCTTATGGGTAAGACAAAGTGAATTGGAGAATGGCTTAGACCAACATTTATATGAATCTGTAAAAAAGTGGATTACAGAAAAGTGGTCTTTCAAGACAGTGGCTTATCCTGGTCGGGAAATAAGTTGGGATGCATGGAGTGAAGCAAGTTAGAAAGCAAGAAGGAGTAAGGTAGTCTTGGAAAATCAACATTAAAGCATTGGCATTATAGTTTGAGTGTTATTAAGACTATCAAGCTAAAAAAATAAGCTTGTCAAACATTTGTTTGTCAAGCTTATTTTGGTCAATTTTTATTTTATGATACTTGGTCCTGTGGCTTATAGAAGAATTCTTCTTTTATTATTTTGCTATCCTCCACATTGTAAACACAAATTTCATTCAAGTCTATTGGGGATGGAACTCCTTTTAGATTAACATTCATTAGCATAGCAAAAGAAAAAATATTATCTGCAATAATAGGGTCAGTCACCACAGCAGAATTAATACTTTCTATCCTAGCTTCAAAAGCTTTGCCTTTTTTAGCAATTGCTTCAAAACCTGATACAATTCTGTCAGGAACACCCTCGGGTTCAACACTCATTATATTTGGAGAATATAGCTCTTTTACTGCTTGTTCATAATTGCCTAAGCGGCATAATTCTACCAATCTGTTTGCAATTTCTTTTGTTGTCATTCTAATAATAATTTTATAAAGTTTAAGAATTATTAAGGCCATATATAATTATTAGCCTTTGTATAACACAAATATAATGGGAGCTAGTGACAACAGTTTGTCAGTATGTTTTTTGAAAAGTTTTATTTTTTTTTGTTAGAATGGGTTTGAATTATAATGCATATATAGCTCTTTGCTCAAAACATTCATTCTATCACGGAGCTCTTTAGGTTCTACTATCACTGCTTTATTGGTAAATGGAATAAGCCATCGAGCCATTAATTCTATAGAAGAAGCCCAAAATTTCATTCTTACACCATTTACTTCTTGAATCTCATCGATTAGTCCAAAATAATATTTTCGTAAATCTGCAAATTCAACAACAGAAGATTCAAATTGTACCTCAACCAGTAAACCACTCTTCTGCTTCTTCCAAGATTTTGCCTGTTTTTCCAAATAGTGCTGCAGATTAATTGGATGTCTTTCGAAAGTCTGATCTAAAGAAATTATGCTTTGAATACGATTCATTTTGAAGGTCCGATAGTCCTTTTGCATTTGGCAATAAGCCACCAAATACCATTTATTTGATTGATGGTAACAACCTACGGGTTCCAACAGACGTTCAGAAGTAGAACCATCTGCTTTTTCATAGGATACCTTGAGTAGCTGACAAGAGGCCACACTTTTAAATAAAACCTGCAAGTATGGTTTGTGATCTTCGGTTTTGTAAGGCGTAATTGAAATAGAATCCTCCAAAAGATCCAGTGCCTCTTTTTCAGAACTTCGAAGTACTGCTTTTATTTTAATCATTGCATCCGAATAATGTTTCTGCGTTTGATTATCTGTGATATTGGCCATGAATTTTTCAGCAGTCAATAAGGACAAAGCTTCTCCTTCATTAAACATTATTGGAGGAAGGCGGTAACCTTCCATAATGGAGTAGCCTATCCCCGGATCACCTGAAATTGGAATGCCAGCATTCTTAAGCGTATTAATATCTCGATAAACTGTACGTAAACTGATTTTAAATCGCTCTGCAATAATTGCAGCAGTTATGATTTTTTTAGATTGTAATAGAATGAGAATCGAAATAATTCTATCGAATTTATTCATCTTTGTGTTTGTCGTTTTCAAAAAATGATTTGAATTCATTAACTAAAATTCAATAGTGAAGATAAAATAATTACTATTTAATAAGTTTGATGAATCAAGGGCATTAGAATTAAATAAACTAGATCAGGATAATAGTAAGAGAATCTTTCAAAGTACTATGTACGTTTTGATGAAAAAAAATAAGCTTATAATCTTACTTCAAAACCAATCGACGGATGCTAACAAAAACTAAAATCAGAATCGAATAGACGATGTAAAAAGGAATTATAAATTTGCTCAAACCTAATACAAGCATTAGACTCATAATCAATAATTGAAAGCCCAATCCGTAAATGGAAATAGCCGTCATGAACCATTTTGGAAAAGGTTTGCTATCAATTGCCTTTTTGTCTATTAGATAAATGGTTTTATCAAAAGCAATATAAAGTACATTGAAAACTTTATAGAACATGTCTACGCTTGCTTGATTTTCGCCTTTCATCGCCTCGGGAGCGGTATCTTCAAAAACCCGACTTGTCTCATCTCCATGTACACTATTCCGCAAAATGACATAGTAATAATTGTAGAGTGTTCCTTGAAGCTGTACGCCAATAAAAGCGAGCAGCATGTAAACAATCGATAACTCATTGGTGTACCAAATTGCTAAGAGAAATAAGAAGTTCAAAATTATGTCTGCTATGGAATCATAATACCTACCGATATAAGAAGGCATGTTTTTTATCCTAGAAAGCTCTCCATCTGCAGCGTCTAAAATTGATTTTAAGATTAAGAAAAAAGCAGCAGCAAGGTTAAATCCATATATGATACAGATGATTGCTAATAGACCAGAAATGATAAACCAAGAGGTGACATGAATAGGCGTAACAGCAGTAAACTGTAAGGAGGAAGCTATTCGACGAGCAACAAATCTACCATAATCTGATAAATCAATAAATTGATACTGTGCGGGTAGTTTTGACATTCACATAAATGAGTAAAGAGGGTTAAACAGTCTTTAATACATTTTGTTGTATGATCTGTTACAAAATTCATTCAGCATTAAAATATCTCTATTCTTATTCCTTATTGCTCCATTGGTATAAAGACCCATTTAACCCAAACATTCCTATATATCTTGCTATCAAACCAAAGAAATAATTAAAGAAACCTCTTAAGAAATCTAAAAACTAGCGAGTACTAAGTAGGATTGTAGCGCTTCTTCCATTCTTGGAATGCTGCAACCTACTTTTTTATTGAACAGAACTCCTTTTATTTTTTTTGCATAAGTAACAGAAGCAAAGACCAGTTTTTATGAATGGAGTTATCTGGGACCATCAATTCGCAAGAATGTGGAAGCATACTGAGAAACCAAGAAGGTAAAACTGTATTTGCTGCTGGCTTAGCTTATACTATTTATTTATTTATTTATTATATTGTTTGCTACTTATAATTAAATCAACTAAAGGCAAGCAAGTTACAATGGGAAAGCAAAATTTAAACTACTGGGTCATCACAGTTGCTTTAGCGGGATTTTTATTCGGCTTTGATACCATTG
>CALIIW010000113.1 GCA_938018185.1 uncultured Saprospiraceae bacterium | reverse complement strand
GATAGCAAACAAACTGAAAAATGTAAAACTCTAAATGTAAAATGTAAAAGTATCTTGTTGTGGAAGTTCGACTCAGGAGTATAACACGTAGCAAATAAACAGAAAAATGTAAAATGCTAAATTTAAAATGTAAAAGTATGTTGTTTTCAAAATTCGACTCGGGCTTAGAACACGTAGCAAATAAACAGAAAAATGTAAAATGCTAAATTTAAAATGTAAAAGAATGTTGTTTTCAAAATTCGACTCGGGCTTAGAACACGTAGCAAATAAACAGAAAAATGTAAAATGCTAAATGTAAAATGTAAAAGAATGTTGTTTTCAAAATTCGACTCGGGCTTAGAACATGTAGCAAATAAACAGAAAAATGTAAAATGTAAAAGTATGTTGTTATTTTTTTAGGATAATTTCCTTTTCGCGGTTGCAATACTAGATGTAAAAATAGCAACTAGTTCTGAACACTCCGTCAACACTTCAAAATTGTAATTTTTTAAATATTCTTTTTCTTTTATTATTCTCAAGTTTACTTGTGTCTCGCGTAATTCTTTTTGACACAATCTCATTTTATGTATAAAATCTGCTTTTGATTCTGCTGCTTGAGCTTCACCATAGTTTAAAGCAGGAGAAATACCTGATCTAATGATTTGTTTTGCCAAGTAAGTGCCAGCGTAATGAGTTGGAAGATTTTCAGAAAGATCCAAAATGGACGAGCTAAACGCTATCAATCTTTGTTGAAGGTCATATTTTTTCATTGCTTTATATTTGTCACTAAAATAATATAATAAAACGAAATGTTGAATATATAATCCAATTTTTACATTTTGCATTTAAAATTTTACATTCTACATTTAATTACAACAAGATTGCCATTACACTTGTTAACTTTGCATTAAATACAAAGTCATACAAAATGAGTAAATCTTTCCATACCTTGAAAATCAGTAAGATAGAGTCAGAAACCGATGATACTGTCTCGGTGAGCTTTGCGGTACCTGCTGATTTAAAGGACGCATTTCAATATACACAAGGGCAATATTTAACCCTAAAGTTTGATATAAATGGAGAGGAACATAGAAGAGCTTATTCCATGTCCTCTAGTCCTATCGAAGAAGATATAACAGTTACAATAAAGCGCGTCAAAGGAGGTGTCGTTTCGAATTATATCCATGATAAGTTAAGCCAAGGAAGTACTGTAGATGTCATGCAGCCTGATGGTCGTTTTTATTCGAAATTGGATCCAAATCACCGCAAGTCATATTATATGTTTGCGGCTGGTTCAGGCATCACTCCTTTGATGAGTATTGCAACCACTATTTTGGAAAAAGAAGGTCAATCTTCTGTTTCCTTATTGTATGGCAACAGGAATGAAGACACGATTATCTTCAAAGATAAATTGGATACTTATTCTAAAAAATATGCAGGACAATTTAAGCTCTCGTATATCTTGAGTAAACCAAAAACGGAAAAGAAATCTGGGCTTGGTGGTTTATTCAAAAAGGCAAAACCTACTTGGACTGGTCAAATTGGAAGAATAGGAACAGAAGAGGTGAGGAAATTTTTAGACGACAACAAATCCATCTATTCTGATTCCGTTTATTTTATTTGCGGACCAGGGAATATGATAGATACAGTTGAGGCATATTTGATACAACAAGGTGCTGAAAAGGCAAATATATTTACAGAGCGATTTGTATCAGCCAAGAAAGAAGGAAGTGCGGCTAAAATGTCTGCTGTTTCTTCGCTTGGAGGAGCGAGAGTCACTTACATATTAAACGGTGAAGAGAATTCTATAAGTGTACCAAAAGGAAAAACCATTCTCGCCGAAATGATTGATCAAAAATTGGAGCCACCTTATTCTTGCACTTCAGGCGCTTGTTCTACCTGTATGGCCAAGATGACTTCAGGTAAGGTTAATATGGAGGTATGTTATGCTTTAGATGACGATGAAATTGCTGCTGGATATATCTTGTGTTGCCAGGCACAAGCAGTGAGCGAGGAAGTCAGTATTAATTTTGATGTATAGCTTAGAAAGGCTTATACAAATAGCTTCTAGCCATTTGCTTTACTTTGAGTCTTCATTAAAAGGCATACATATTGCAATACTTAAAGTCTTTAACTAAACCATCTTAGGAAGAAAAATGAATCGGTATTTGGCAATTTTATCGACAATTCTAATCTCCTTTTCAATTAATTTGACAGCACAGGTTGATAGCCTATCTCAAAAGAAATTAAAGTTTGAAGGAGACTTTCGATTTAGAATCGAACATGATTGGGATTCCAGAAATTCGGATGGGGATTATTTGGACAATCGCAGCAGACTGCGCTATAGATTTCGTCTAGGAATAAACTATCAACTAGACAAGCGTTCTTCCTTTGGCGGACGTCTAAGAAGTGGCAGCATTAATGACCAACAAGGGCCTCATTTGACCTTAGGAGGTGGAGACGGAGAATTTGCCTTAGTTCAAGTTGGTTTTGAAAAATTATTCTACGAATATAAATGGAAGCGTATTAATTTTTGGGTAGGGAAAAACGATGTTCCAATAACTAAGATGAATGAGTTATTTTGGAATGACAATACTTATCCTGAAGGCATTGCACTTAGATCAAAACTATTTGAAAAAGAAGATAATTTTCTAAAAAAAGCAAGTCTAAATCTTGGCCATTTCATCATACAATCTAACAACAGATCCTTTTTACAAGACAGTTATTTACAACTTGCACAAATTGATTTGAAATTTTTTAGGGAACGAGTGCGTTTATTATCAGGATTTTATTTTTTCAAAAATGTCAGAAACATACCCGATTCAAAACATACCTTCACGATGGATTATTCTATTTTACACAACGGAATAGAAATCAGTGTAGATAAAAAATCAACTTTAATCTTAGGGTTTGAATACTTCCAAAATTTTGAAAACTATTCTAAAAAACAGGAAATCCCTTCCATTTTCAAAGATCAAAAAAACGGGTTTGTACTTTCTGCCAAATATGGGAAAGCAAAGAAAAAAGGAGATTGGGCCTTCCATCTATACTATGCGGCTTTGCAAAAATATGCTATTGTTGATTATTTTGCACAAAACGATTGGGCACGCTGGGACTATTCTTCATTTGATGCTAGAGGCTCAAGAATTTCGAACTTTCAAGGCTATGAATTAAGAATAGCTTATTGCTTTAAAGAAAACTTTAATCTTGTTTTAAGAAATTATTATACGGAAGAGCTTCTCAAAAAAGGCAGTATCAAAGAACGAAGCTCTAGAATACGATTAGATTTAAATATTGCCATTTAAAAAGTAAAAGGCCAATAGCTAAAAGCCATCCTCCTACCCTTTCGCAAATATCCACTTACCCATTTCTTTAAATCCAACCTTTTTCCCATAAAGCAAAATACCAATTCTGAATATTCTACCTGACAACCAGGTGAAAAATATGGTCGTAGCAATTAGAATTACCATAGAGAGTAGGACTTCCCACATTGGTGGATCGAAGGCTAATCTAGCGGGCATAACAATCGGAGAGAAAAATGGAAAGATCGATGCCCAAGTGGCCAAAGAACTATCTGGGCTTCTCACAACTGCAAGCATGATGTATATTGCCATAGCAACCAAAATCACAATCGGCATAGATAGGGTTTGGCTTTCGCCTAAATCATCCCCAATGGCAGAACCAATCGCTGCGAATAAAGAAGCGTATAAGAAATACCCTCCTAGGAAGTAAAAGAAAAATAGTGGTAATATTTTTAGCCAATTTTGATTTTTGAATTCCTGCATACCAGTTACAATCATTGCCTCCATATCTTCAGGGTCGATCCCTGAGCCTTCCATGTTCATGCTGTTTACTTCATCAGCGCTTATTCCTAAGGCAAAAGCTGCTCCTATATATATGAGCGGAATCAAAATGGCCCAGACAACCATTTGCGTTAAGCCAACACCACCTACGCCAACTATTTTTCCTAACATCAATTGGAATGAATTTACGGAGG
>CALIIW010000112.1 GCA_938018185.1 uncultured Saprospiraceae bacterium | reverse complement strand
AGTAGGTCGCCGCCCGTTTTTTTTCTTCCAACCCAAGAAGGTAAAAGCACCTACGTGTAAAAACGTCAGGTGCTTTTTTTATGCATCTATGCGAGATTGTCCTGCACGGTAGTAAAGACGCAATATTTTGCGTCTCAACGCGCTGCCTCTCAACCGCCGTGCGTCTCACCAGCCACCAGCCACCAGCCACCATCCGACATCCAACATCCGACATCTGACATCCGACATCTGACATCCGACATCCGCCATCCGACATCTCAACTTTACCTTCCTTACATCGTTAACTCTTATTTTTATATCTTGTTAATATGATTCTAATCAATATTAATTATATACTATGAAAATCAAGAGATTATCAACACTTCTACTCTTCAATATAATATCCATTTTCAATTGTTTTAGCCAAGACCCTTGTGAGATCTTCTGCCCAGAAACAAATGAATTCATAAATGTTTGTTCAGAATGTGATGTTATAATAGCTTCTGATAATTGCGCCGATGCTTTGGTGCGATCGATTTGCCATTTAGATGGTTTCAGTGTTACAACCTTGTGCAACGCTACGATAGACGGACCAGATGACTTATCCTTATTTTGCGGCCCTGGATCTATTGTTAATAATAATATGTGGATAGGATTCGTACCTGCATTTAATGGAAGATTACATCTTAATATTGAAATAATAGATTGCCTTTCTACCAATACTACTTGTAATGGTTTGCAAGCAGCCGTATCAAGAGCACTTTGTCAAAATCCTGGCAATGAGTTCTTTGGTTTTGAATATGAAACACTAGATTGCGTAAATTGCGTGGATCAAACATTTGACTTAATCACAGTAGATGCGATCTCTGGTGTACCTCACTATATTATGATTGATGGGTGCTGTGAAGATGTTTGCGAAATTATAGTACATGTAATCGATGGAATTCCTGAGCCAGGCTGGACGATTGAGTCCATGACTTCGAATCTAATTGAAAATGATGCAGATCCAAACTGCCTAAGTGAAAACTCATCCATTACAGCGATCGCTGAACCTAATATCGATGCTGACCCAAATGCTAGTCTTTTATTCACATGGTACGAAGGAGATTTTGACAAACTAGTAGAGGATAACATGTTATTTAGTGGTCCACCAAATTCGGGAAACAATACGAGTATTCTGACAGGAATCAATCCGCTAACAGGAGATCCTTTTGTTTGTAATGAAGGGGTTTATACTGTTTTTGTAAAAGAATTAACGAACTGCTGTGAAGATGAATATGGTAAATCTTTTATGATCAATGTCAATTCCATTGAGACCAACAGAGAAAAAGAAAAATTCATAATTTTTCCAAATCCAACTACTAATACCTTAAACCTTCAAATTACCGATGGTACTTTAAATACAAATCAAATTGACATATTAGATAGTAAGGGGATGATAATCAAGAATTATATTTTCGAAAACAGTAATAAAGCAATAGATATTACTGATCTTCCTTCTGGGATATATATGGTTCAAATAGTTTTTAAAAATGGAACGGTGGGAAACAAAAAACTTATAAAAATCTAAAAACAGTATAATTTACAAAAAAGAAGGTTTATTAGTCCAGGAAACTAAAAAGCTCCTCATCTAAGATGAAGAGCTTTCCTTTTGAGGACGTGGACGGACTTGAACCGCCGTAGATGGTTTTGCAGACCACTGCCTAGCCACTCGGCCACACGTCCCTGTTAAACAGACAGCAAATATAAGATAATTTTGACTTCAATGTCAAGGAAAATCCTTTTTGTCAAATTAATCGTCAGATACTTTTGCCAAATTACGATATTCATTATACGCAGCCAACAATTTATTAGTTCCACAACTAGAAGGGAAGTTTCAATGTTTATCTTTACATCATATGAAGAATACTAATAAAGCTGCTATAATTATTTTAGATGGATGGGGACATGGAGTTCATCCTAAGGCAGATGCCCTTAGATTAGCAAAAACTCCTTTTATTGATTCTCTTTACAGAAATTATCCAAACTCCGAATTAGTAACTTTTGGTGCTGAGGTAGGCTTGCCAGATGGTCAGATGGGTAACTCCGAGGTAGGCCATTTAAATATAGGCGCCGGTAGAATTGTATACCAAGATTTGGCAAAAATAAACAAGGAAATAAGAGAAGGAAAGCTGGAACAAAATCCAACACTTGTTAAGGCCATTGAAAAGGCTAAATCAACAAATGTTGCTTTTCATTTAATTGGTTTGCTATCCGACGGAGGAGTGCATTCTCATATTGAACATCTCAAAGCCCTATGTGATATTTGTGATCGGAATGATTTAAACAATGTTTTTCTTCACACTTTTATGGACGGTCGAGATACTGCACCTACAGGCGGGCAAAAATATCTGCAAGACATTTCTACACACATTGAAAGCTCAAAAATAGAGATTGCCACCATCGTTGGAAGATATTATGCAATGGATAGGGACAATAGATGGGAAAGAATCAAATTAGCCTATGACGCCATGGTAAAAGGTGTCGGTAGTAAGGTTGATGATATTGATCTTGCCATGAAAGAGAGTTATAAATCTGGCATAACAGATGAATTCTTGATGCCTATGATTACCTCAGATATAAAAGATTCAAGAATTAAGGATGGTGATATCGTATTGTTTTATAATTTCAGAACTGATCGACCAAGACAAATTACTAAAGCTTTAACTCAAGAAGATTTTCCTGAGCATGATATGCGTAAGCTCAACATTGACATGTTGACTATGACCAAGTATGATGAAACTTTCAAAGGTCTGCAAGTAATGTATGATAAAGACGATATCAAAAATACAATTGGGGAAGTCATATCAAAACAAGGACTTTCTCAGCTAAGGATAGCAGAAACAGAAAAATATCCGCACGTTACCTTTTTTCTTTCTGGAGGTCGTGAGGTTCCATTTGAAAAAGAAAAAAGAATCGTCGTTCCTTCTCCAAAAGTTGCTACCTATGACTTGCAACCTGAAATGAGCGCAAAAGAAATCACAGAATCTATCATCGAAAATATAGAAAAGGAACAACCCGATTTTATTTGCCTAAATTATGCAAACACAGACATGGTTGGTCATACAGGAGATTTTGAAGCTTGCATGAAAGCAGCAGAAACTGTTGATAAGTATGTTAATATGTTGGTTCAGGTGTTAATAAAAAATGATTACCACTCTTTAATCATTGCAGATCATGGAAATTCTGATTTAATGATAAACCCTGATGGCTCACCACATACAGCGCATACGACTAATTTGGTGCCTTGTTTTTTAGTCTCAAATAAAACGGAAGGAGTCCATTTGAAAAATGGAAAGTTAGCAGACATTGCCCCAACGATTTTAGCATTGATGAATATTAATAAGCCTGAAGAAATGACTGGCTCAAACTTACTTGAATGAAAATAATTTTCTACGTAGCTGTTTTTCTGCTAACTTCTTGTCAGGATTACTCAGAGCCAAAACAAAAGATAGATTACTTCTTTCCAGTAAAGGAATTTTTGCAAAAGGAAAAAGATATGAAGTCTGGTAAAATTACGGTTGTTAAAACCGTAGCTTACAATGGACAATCTGATGTAAAAACGATTAACAATTTCTCTTTTTCATCAGATCTTCAGTCCTTCTTTGATTCCGATATTAATAAAGCTAGCCTAACGGACAAGTATATTGGAGATACAATTATACAACA
Source organism: uncultured Saprospiraceae bacterium (assembly GCA_938018185.1). Classification (GTDB taxonomy): domain Bacteria; phylum Bacteroidota; class Bacteroidia; order Chitinophagales; family Saprospiraceae; genus JALZVN01. The sequence goes on along the minus strand of CALIIW010000112.1, from coordinate 5,665 downwards.
AGGGCAAAAAGTTTATGAGTATAATAGTCTAAAAGAAAATCTCAAAACAAAAAAAGTTAGAATCACTTTTGAGAATGAAAAGGTAAAGGAAATTAGAATATTAAATAATGGAACATCGGTCCTTAGAAATTTTGAAGAAATTTTAGTATACCAACCAGAAATAGGATTTGAGATATTATTTGATCAAAAGCTAGTTAGGAGCGACCCTAGCAAAGCAAATATTATTGTAAAGTTTCAATAGAGAAGAAATATACTTGTGTAAACAAGGGTATTCAGAAGTAAGCCCTAAAACGCCAGAGGCGTGACATTATTGTACCCAGTGTGTAAACACTGGGTACAAGAAATGAGCTGAATTCATTTGGCGTGATTTTTTTTTAAAAATCATGACAAATGGTTCTCGAGGAGTTCCTTGTTTTTGTGAGATTATTGCTAAAACGAAGTAAAGAATTTCAATTACTCAAGTATCAAGTTTTGATTTCCTTTGGTTTAAGTTTTATATGACATTCCATTCGAACCTAAATAAAAAAGAGGCCGATAATTACTATCAGCCTCTTTTCCATATCAAAGAATCTTTTATTACATTTTGAAGCTAGTCAATTTGACAAATTCCTTCACTCTCTTATTAATCTCAGATTTCTTAAGACCTTTTAATCTACCTACACTAAAGTCTTCAACACAAAAACTTGCCATTGCAGAACCGTATATAACAGCAGTCTTCATTTGTTCCCAACCTGTCTTGTTAGTACTAGCTAGATAGCCCATCATTCCACCAGCAAAAGTATCTCCTGCTCCAGTAGGATCATTTACCTCAGCTAAAGGAAGTGCTGGTGCTGAAAAGATCTTATCTTCATGGAATACCAATGCACCATGTTCTCCTTTCTTTATAACTAAATATTTAGGCCCCATTTTGTGGATGACCTTTGCAGCTTTTACTAGAGAATATTCTCCAGAAAGTTGTCTTGCTTCTTCATCGTTTATGGTAAGGATGTCTACTTTCTTAATCACCTTTTTAAGATCCTTCATGGCAGTATCCATCCAAAAATTCATGGTATCCAAGGCAATTAGTTTTGGCCTTTTATCCATTTGCTTGATAGTACTCAATTGGTCATCAGGTGTTAAATTGCCTAACATCAAGTATTTAGCATTTTTAGACGCTTTTGGTACTTTTGGTTTAAAGTCAGCCAAAACATTTAATTCTGTAAAAATAGTATCACGCTTGTTCATATTGTCATGATACTTCCCTCCCCAGAAAAAAGATTTGCCATCTTGCTCTATTTGTAAGCCATCTAAATTGATGCCTTTCTTTTCCATGTATTTCAATTCAGCAGTTGGAAAATCACCACCAATGATCGATACAATACTTACTTTGTCAACAAAATAGGACGCTGCAAGACTAATATACGTGGCAGCACCACCAATTACTTTTTCCGCCTTTCCTTTAGGAGTTTCTATATTGTCGAATGCTACGGTCCCTACAGTTAATAAATTCATTTTTAATTAATTATTTAGGCTCAAAGATTGCACTTTTATTGATAATATAATAAATTTGCATCGCTTTTAAATCGAGCGTCTATATGAAGACAGCATAGTTTTTGCTTTCTTCCTATGTAGAAGATCTGATAATGTTCAGATAATAAGATTTGCCTCTTTAGCTCAGCTGGTTAGAGCGCCGGACTGTTAATCCGTAGGTCCAAGGTTCGAGTCCTTGAAGGGGCGCAAAATAAGGGCTTCATACATTGTATGGGGCCCTTTTTGCATAAAGTCATGTCATTTATAATGACATGCTCCATCTATTAATAATTGTATCTTTATTGACTTATGAGATCACTTTCTAATTTTCTCTATTACTATGTCTTAATTAATATATGAAAACCTCCTTATTCATTGCTCGTAGATACCTCTTTGGCAAAAAATCGACCAATGCTATAAACATTATTTCGGGAATTTCAGTCTTAGGGCTTTCTATTGGAACGGCTGCACTAGTTTTAGTGCTCTCAGTATTTAATGGTTTTGAAGATCTTATAACTGGCCTGTTCAGTAATTTTAACCCTGACGTAAAAATTGAGACTATAAAAGGAAAAACCTTTGATGAAGATCAATCTAAAATTGCACAACTTCAGAAAATAGATGGTGTCCTATCCGTTTCGAGAACAATAGAAGAAGTAGCTATTTTTGAATACAAAGGGATTCAAGATTTCGGGATTATAAAAGGGGTAGATGAAAGTTTCGTTGCAGTAACTTCTATAGACTCAACACTGCGAGAAGGGCATTATGTTTTACAACAGCAAAGAAATGGGATCAAAGGCCTTGATTCGACAGCCGTTACAGAATATGCTGTACTTGGTGCTGGGATGAGAAACAAGCTAAGCGTGAATGTCGAGGATGTTTATACACCTTTGACAGTCTATATGGCCAAAAATACAAAAGGGGTAGTTGGACAATCGTTTAGAAAAAGATATATTTATCCAGCCGGTACCTTTGTAATTCAACAAGATTTTGACAACAACTACATTTTGTCCTCTTTAGAATTTGCCAGAGAACTCTTGAATGGTAAAAACAAATTATCTGCCATCGAAATAAAATTGGAGGACGAAAAAAGTACAGAACAAATTGTAAAAGATATCGAAAAGATAATGGGGGCTGACTTTTCTGTCAAAGACAGATTTAGACAAAATGAAGCTTTTTTAAAGCTCATGAATATGGAAAAATGGATGAGTTTTGCCATTCTCTCTTTGACATTGTTTCTAGTAGCATTCAATTTAGTTGGCTCACTTTGGATGATAGTTTTAGATAAGAAAAAAGACATTTCAATTTTAAAGGCCATGGGAGCTGACAAATCTTTGGTCAGAAACATATTTTTAGGACAAGGTTTGTTATTATGTATAATTGGTTTATTACTTGGTTTTGCAATTGCCTTACTACTTTATTTTATTCAAAAGAATGCAGGCATTGTGCCAATTCCGGATGGTTTCGTAGTTGATTCTTATCCAATAAGTATTAGAAGTTTTGATTTTCTAGCGGTTGCAGCAATTGTTTTGTTTATCGGCTTGATTGCTTCAATTCCCCCTTCTTTAAGGGCTCAAAATATTGGAACTTTGGTCAGAGAAGGATAATTAAGCTAATCCATCATCTTTTTCTCTTAATTACCGTTGTTTAATAAAGCACTTAATAATCAAAAAAGAATACACATGGCAGAAACGTCATTTTGGACAGGTTCCACAAAATACCTTTGCAATAAAGATTTAGCCCAAGCATTCCATATGTCAAGGACCTTAGGTATGCCTTTGCTAATTGAAGGTGAACCCGGTACTGGGAAAACAGAATTACCAATTCAATATTCGGAAGCGCTTGGCTTAGAATTATTTGTCTATCCAGTTGGCTCAAAATCTAACGTCGAGCAATTTGTTGCCAGATTCGATCACGTCAAATATCTGAGAGATTCACAAATAGAAATACTGAATGCTCAAAGATCTGAAAAAGGGCTAGATACTAAATTGTCAACAGGGGGTCGTGATACAGAGAAATTAGAAAATTACGTAATGAAGGGTCCTGCGGCTAAAGCATTTAGCACACCCAATTCGGTCTTGTTGATAGACGAAATCGACAAAGCACCTAGAGAGTTTCCCAACGACTTATTATATGCTTTAAGTCATAGAAAATTTATCATGCCGGAGTCTGGGGAAGTGGTAGAAGTATCCGAAGAAAATATGCCTGCTATTGTCATTACCTCAAACAGAGAACAAGAACTACCAACAGCTTTTAAAGGTAGATGTATCTATCACTATATTCACTTTCCGGAGGCATCAACAATGAGAGAAATTATTGCTAAACACCATCCCAAAGTCGAAGATGAGGTTGTAAATGTAGCCTTAGATATTTTTTATCATTTAAGAAATATTGGTTTGGAACGGGCACCAACAACAAGAGAAATGCTCAATTGGTTAAAATATATTAAATCCTTTTCATCCAAAGAGGCAATAGAAAAAATTCAAAAATTGGAAGGTATTGGTGTGCTTGTTAAAACTCAAACAGACTTGGAAAAAGTTCAAAAGAAAATTCTAAGCAACCCAAAAGATTTTAAAAAACGCTCAACTAATAATTAGGAAAACGTGCTAGAAAATTTACCACATAAGTTCAGAGCCTATGGTTTGGATGCTGATGTTCGAACCTTACTTGTCTTGCGGAAGGCCATGCAAAAGGGTTTGGTGAAAACTTTGGGGGACCTTTATAATGTACTCAAGGGGATTGTAGTTAAAGAGCCATCCATGTTGGCCCCCTTCACTAGAGCTTATTACCAATATTTTCTGAATATAGATATCCAAAATGGAGATAGATTAGATGATGCCATAGAACGATCTGAAACGTTTCAGAATTGGTTAGAAGATATGTTTGAGAAAGATCCAAAGTATAAGGATTTGGAAATGGAGGAATTGGTTAATATGTTTTTAGATCAAGTCCATCTAACAACTTACGATATAAAGGAAATCATTTCTGGGAAAGAAATTTTTGACAAGGATGATCCCAATCTGAGCGATGAAGATGCCACTTCAAGTGAAGAAACCACTAGAAATTTGCTTGATAAAATGGCTGACTATTCTGAACTCAGTTTAGAAGAGCTGCTTGAACGAATGGAAGAAGTATTAAAAAACCAAAAAGGCAAACACTCAGGTGGCTCACATTGGATCGGAACGGGAGGGATATCGCCTTATGGGCATGGAGGAGCAGCTAAGAACGGTATTAGAGTTGGAGGAACAGGTGGAGGCAAGATGGCGAGAAGAGTGATCGGTGATCGCAATTATTACCCTGTGGATATGGATTCGCTATTAAATGATAACAATGTAGATGCTGCCTTAGCTTCATTGAAAGGGATTATAGAAGATTCAGCACACGATAGACTGGATGTAGAAAATACAATTAAAAATGGATTGAAAAGGGGAGGGCTTTTTATACCTGAACTCGAGAATATAAAAGATGAAAAGTTGCAGGTCATGCTATTGATCGATAATGGCGGCTACTCAATGAGCGGTTATATTCGAATTGTTCAAGAGCTTTTTAGAAAGATGAAAACCCGTTTCGCTCATGATCTAAAAGTGTTTTATTTTCACAACATCATATACGATGAGATCTTCACTGACGCCAAGCGAACGAAATCTATTTCTGTAAAAAGGTTTCTCAAGCACGATCCCAATTACAAAGTATTTATCATCGGAGATGCTGCAATGTCCCCCTACGAGCTCAATAAATGGAGCATAGAAAGCCTCCAAGCCATGGACAAAAAATTTAAAAACCTAGTTTGGCTAAACCCTGAACCATATCGTTACTGGGCAAGTACCTACACCACAGCCGTCATCAGAAAGTTAGTCGACATGTACCAGCTGACCCCTAGAGGAATCGAAAAGGCAGTAAGGGATATGAATTCAAAAACTCGGAATCGTTAACCATAAAACTATGTCGGCCACCTTATTTTAAAAGTTTTGTAACCAGTAGGCTTTTATTTAAACGGTCATTGGCCTTAGCTAGGAAAGCTGTAAAATGCCGAGGCGGGCAAGCCGTGCAAAGCTAAAGTGTTTGAGCCTAGAAGGAAGAATAAAATAGAAACCAAAAATGCAAAAGCAAGGAAGCCAAATAAAAGAAATTGGCAGTAAGGCGAGTTTTTAGCTTGTGG
>CALIIW010000111.1 GCA_938018185.1 uncultured Saprospiraceae bacterium | reverse complement strand
GAACATGCAATTGTGTGGGATTCGAAATTTGGAGGAGATTGATGGATCGTATTTGCGGTTTCCGAAGTTTTGAATTTGGCTTTAAATTTTATTTCACGGCGGTTCTCAGCGGGGAACACAGCGGTTCTCAGCGCTAGATTTCGTTCAAATAAATTAAATTGGAGTATAAAAAAGGGACACGATAATCGTGTCCCTTTTTTATAAAGAAAAGTTAAGAAAGCAACTTTAAACTTTTGCATTTTAACTTTAGTTTCAACTTTTGCTGCTTATCTGTTTAAGCTTTCTAGTTTTTTTTCCTACTCTTCATGTTTCTCACAATGATAGACAAAGCCAGCTGGAAAATTACTCGTTTTCACAATGGTACATTTATCAAAGAAATTTTCGAGTTTTTTAGTGTGGATCTTTGAATACAGAATTTGACTAAAGAAATGGTCTTTGGCCAAAGCCTTATAAGTGTCTCCTAATATTAGTTCAGATTTTTCTTTAGAGAAAAAAGTAAATGGAATGGAAGAAACGATGGCATCTACTTTACCATCAACGTGTTTGCTGATGTTTTCCGCGCCATCGTTGACGATAATCAAGCGCTCGTCTTTAATTTCATTTTTAACATGCTCGCAAAATTCTTTTTTCACCTCAAAAGAATAAAGCTTTGAATCCGGCGACATTTGTTCGAGAATCTCTTTGGTGATGTTTCCATGTCCCATTCCAAATTCTACAATTATTTTTGCTCCTTCTGAAGGAATCTTCTTTGTTATTTCTACCTCAACTTCTCTTGAGGTCTCAGCAATAGCCCCTGTCGTTAAAATATTTTTTGTGAACTGAATAGCAGTATTCAGTTTGTTGTTTTTTTTCATCATTAGATTGTTAAACTGGCTAAAATTCTATCCTCTTATTTATTTAATTGTTGGGTGCTCCGTCGGCGATCCAACATTTAATTAAATTAACCTGAGCATTTGAAATACTTGTTGGACCAGGTGAATTCGATGGAGGCATATTTCCAGCAGTAATTTGAGCATCCAAAGTTCCAGAATCCGCATTATCTTTTAATCCTTGGTAACTAGAATAGTCTCCATCCGCGAATCCTGCTACGTGACATCCTGCTAAAGCGCAGGATTCATCAATAATCGGCTTGATGTCAGTGCTATAAGAGGGTGATGTACAAGGAGTTGTGCCTCCTTCATCATCTCCACAAGAAGATAAAATAAACAAAACTGATAAGCAGCTTGCTATCAGTACCAAAATACAATGCTTAGATAAATGATTCATTTTCAATAAGATTTTAGGCAAAGTAAAAATTTTAAAGCCTAATTAACAAATTAGGCTTTAAAATTTATTTACTTAGTTGTAATATCAAGGCTCCACTTCTTCAATTTGCCAAGATCTCGAGCTTTTGAATCTTTAACAGCTAAAGACCAGTATCCATTGGCTTTTTCACCAATAAATTTTTTCAGAAGATCCGCTTTTACCGTCTTTTTAAGGTTCTTTTTATCAGATTTATTACCCTTAAATAAATTTACGGTCTTTCCAGATGGACTTGTTAAATCAACTCCTAGGTCAGAAGTATATTTATGAGCTATATCCACAAAAGCTTTAACAGAAGCTATTTTGCCCGTTTCATGGCAATAATGCTTTGATACCAATTTTGTTTTGGTGTTGATAGGCGTATTAATTTGGTTGCTATTTTTAGCTGTCAATTTCAGGTTCAAACCCCAATTAACCAAAACACCTTGATCCTTAATACCTGCATCGACTACTTTTATCTTCCAATCCCCTTTAGCTGACTTGCCAGCAAGTTTATTGAAGATTTTTCCGTCAAAAGTATTGATGATATTTCGGCTGGTTCTTTCTCCTTTTTTAACCAAAGTAAATGTATTCCCATTTGGAGCTGTAACTACAACCTTAATATCATTTGTATAAGGATGTTTAATGTTTACTCTAACTGAAAGTGATTCAATCGAACCCGCCTGAGCTATTTTAATGGTGTCTGCTAAACCAGACTTGTTATTGTCTGGTATAGCAGCGTTAATATTTCTATGTTTAGTAATATACATAATCGTTGAATAAGTCTTTTAAATTATTATTTCATCATTTTCTCCACCTTAGACATAGAATCTGTGTTATCAGCATTCACTTTACCACCATCCAATGCTTTTTGAAGCGTAATAAGCTTGTCCCAATCATTACTTGCAGCTAATTTAGCTTGTTTTGGCCAACTTGCTGGCTTATGCATTGTAAATCTTGGTCCTGCTTCAGAAAGTATCTTTTCCAAAGATGAAGCTTTAGCATTTGCTAAATCCTTGAAAGTTTTAATACCTCCATCATTCAATAAAGACTCAATTTTAGGACCTATTCCTTCAATTAATTGCAATTTATTTTCTGAGAAATTATACTTAGAATTTTTAGAACTCTTAGTTGTCGTTTTTGTGCCAGAAACTTTTGATCTAGTATTAGCTGTAACCTCTCTTCTTTCAACAATTTTACCAGCTTTTCTATTTCTAGTCTCTCCAACTACTGTTCTAGAAACTTCAGAAGTTCCCATTTTTTGCATTTGCTTCATTAAGGTATTGAAGTCAATTTGCTTGACAACTTCAACTTCTTTAATTACCTCAACTTCCTTTATAATTTCTATTTGCTTAGGTTTTTTAGCCAAATCAGCTTTTAACTTTGCGATTTCAGCTTCCATCTTATTAGCCTTTGTCTTCCAAGATGAGCTTGCTTTTGCAGATTTACTAAGCAAGTTAAAGTTGCTTTCTAATTTAGCATACTTTGCTTTCCAAGCTCCACCATCACTAGTCTTAGCACTAGATTTCTTCTTCATCGCTACCAAATCCTTCTCAAGCTTAGCATATTTCGTTTTCCAGTTAGCACCTTCTTTATTTGAAGCATTCATTTTGCTCTTCATTGCTCCCAATTCCTTGACCAACTTAGCATACTTGGTCTTCATTGCAGAAGATGTTTTATTAGCACTAGCATTCTTTTTCCACGCAGCTATTTCTTTTTCAAGCCTAGCACATTTAGATTTCCAATTAGCTCCTTCTTTGTTTGAAGCATTCATCTTATTTTTGAATCCTACTAAGTCTTTTTCCATTTTTCCAAACTTAGTCTTCCACTTAGCTGCATCTCCAGCAGACTTGTTCAACCGTTTGTTTGCATCATTCAATTTGTTCCACTTGTTCTTCCAAGCTGTCAATTGAGCTTTGTCTACAACTTTCTTAAGGACCTCTACTTCCTTAATAACTTCAATAGGAACTGGTACTTCTACTTCATGAGTAGAGTGAATTTCATTGATAAATTGAACTTCCTTAATCACTTCAACAGGAATTTCTTTTGTCACTCTAACCTCTTTGATTTTGTTTTTCGTAACAATAACAGGCTTTTCCTTGATTACTTTTACTTCTTTAAGTTTTGTTACTTCTTTATTAGCAACTACTGCCTTCTCTCTAACAAGCTCAACCTCTTTGACAACTTCTACAGGTACATACTGTATAACAGGAACTTCTTTGATTACCTGCACCTCTTTTATTACTTCATAAGGTACTTGCTTTATTACTTCAACCTCTTTGATTACCTCAACTGGCTTTTCAACGATCTTAGTAACCTGAACTGGTACTTCTTTGATTACCACCTTTTCAACAAACACTTCTACAGGAACATGCTTTATTACCTCTATTTCCTTTATTACTTCTACAGGTACTTCCTTGATAAGGGTAACCGGTACTTCCTTTATTACTTCTACCGTTTTGATTTTATCCTTGTATTCAACAACTGCGACAGCTTTTTCTGTGAATACTTCAACCGTTTTAACAGAAGTCTTATTCGTATCTGGAACTGCAACTTCTTTGATTACTTGAACCGTTTTTGCATCTTGCTTTCTGAATATACTTTTCTCTTTAAGCATACATTCAAGAGCTGATACAGCTTGCTTCTCAGATATTTTTGCTTTTTTAGAGATGAGCTTTATTAATTTGCCTTTTTCCATCTTTGATAGTATTAATAGTTTTGATTAAATAAAAATGTTCACTTGGTAAGTTCAAACACGAGGTTGGATATTCATTGGGGTACAAAAATAATAAAATAACTTAATAGAAAGATGTAATTTTATCTTTCACTAAATATTTCATTTAAACATATATAATAGCAGATGAATAAATATCTTTTTTTGTTTACGACTTTCTTTTTTTGCTACTCTTGTAATGGGAAAAAAAAGGCCGTTCAAATCGAACCTACTGCTAACACAAAGGTAGAACTTCCTGATGCTAATTATGATCTAAGTGGAAAATGGATTGTTAAAGTAATTACTCCAGTTGGCATTCATCACCCAGAGATGATTCTAGAGCAAACAGGCAATGTAGCAACAGGAGACTTAAGCGGAAACCCAGTGACTGTGCAGATTATGGGCGACTCTGTTGCTTTTAGCTCTTCTAGAAAAACGCCTATTGGTACCTGGGATTTTGATTATACTGGCAATCTTATTTCACAAGATTCCATGGATGGAAAATATTCTATGAGATCAGGGCCTTTTGCAAAAAAAATATATGATTGGGGAGCAAGGAGAGTTTTGGATTAGTTGATGGTTGATAGTGCTCATATGATGTCTTCAGCATTAAAAAATGAAAAGAGCGGGGTTCCTACAACAAATTGTTAAATGTTCGCTGGGAAGGTTAAATATAAATTAATGTTTCCATTCAGGCTTTTATTCTAAGAAGCAAAATCTTAATTTTAAAATAAAAAATTTATGAAATCATTACTCCCATTCCTACTACTTTGTTTTCTATTTACTTTTTCTTGTTCTGATGATGAGGTAGTTGCAGATTTAAAATATGATGCTAGCAATTTTAGTGCTCCAGTCTTTGACGACGTAGTTTTTGAGGCAGGAGTAAGATTCCCCGCAAACCTAACAACAGCATTTGTTGGAAGTCAACTCACTGATGTTGAGTTTTATATTCTGGATAGGCCAACTTCTTGCGAATTAAAAATATATGACGAAGGCACTCCAGGGAGCCCAGGTCTAGTGCTTTATCAGGCAGAAGTTGGAGGAAATTTAAGTTCTGCTTCTTGGAATTCTCATAAATTAAGCACTCCTGTGGATATAGAAGGAAGAGATTTATGGATCTGTTTAAAAACCGAACACGTCGGTTCTGTTATGTCCGTTGGCTGCGATGCTGGTCCTGCTGTTGCTAATGGTGATTGGCTCAAGCATGATGTCACAGATTGGCAGACATTGAGAACCTTTTCAAATGACAATGTCAATATCAATTGGAATATTCGAGGATTTGTGTCAAATTAATTTTTGATTGAATTTCAAATTGTTATTCCTTCATCTGATACCCATTGTATAGTATAAATGGTATGCTTACCTTCGGGGAATGAATTCAAAAGAGGAACAAATTAATCATTTCGCTTTAAGCCTTAGGCAAGCTCAAGAACAAAAAAAAACCATTACCCCTTTGAGGGAAACCATAGGAATAGAAGATCTTGAGCTTGCTTATGCCATTCAAGAGGCAAATACGCAGTTTCGCCAAAATCAAGGTGAAAAAATAGTAGGCTACAAAATTGGTCTAACTTCTCATGCAGTTCAAAAACAACTTGGTGTGGATCAGCCAGACTTTGGTGTACTATTTAACACAATGGAGGTCCAAAATGGTGGAATGGTCTCCATATCCGAAATATTACAAGCAAAGATAGAGGCAGAAATTGCCTTTGTGCTTAAAGAAGATTTGAATCAAGAGCGATTCACTGCAGCCGATATCATTTCAGCCATAGATTATGCCTTAGTTTCTTTAGAGATCGTCGGAAGTCGAATCGAAAATTGGAACATTAAGATTACGGATACCATTGCAGATAATGCTTCTGCTTCTCATTTTGTACTTGGACATAGACCAGTCAGATTAGATCAATTTGATGTAGTTGCCTGCAAAATGAACATGAGCAAAAATGGAGAGCAAGTCTCTCAGGGTTCTGGAGCCGCTTGTTTAGGTTCACCCATCAACGCAACAATCTGGCTTGCAGAAAAATTTTCTAGCATTGGCCGTCCACTTAAAAAAGGAGACATTTTATTGACTGGTGCAATAGGTCCTATGGTTTCAGTTACAGGAGGTGACCATATCGTAGCAGATATTGAGGGACTCGGGTCTGTATCTGTAACTTTTACTAATTGAATTGATTGCAAATCATCTTTTTAATCACTTCATTAAAAATAAACAAAATGACTAATTCAATAGACATAGATAAACTTGCTGAAAGATTGGATACTGCTGCTGCAAATGCCAAAGCTACGCCACAACTAAGTAAAGAGGTGCAATTCAATGTTGACACAGCATATGCCATTCAATTTGCTTCCATGCGAAGAAGGTTTGAAAGAGGTCAAAAAATGATCGGTCTAAAAATGGGTTTCACATCCAAGGCCAAGATGGAACAGATGGGTGTTCATGATATGATATGGGGAATATTGACTGATGATATGTTGATTGATAACAATGGTTCTACCTCATTCAACAAATACATTCATCCAAGAGCAGAACCAGAAATTTGTTTTAAGGTAAAGAAGACCATCAACAAACAATTGACTAAAGCAGATATTCCGGAATATATTTCTGGCATTGCTGCAGCGATAGAAATCATCGACTCTAGGTATGAAAATTTTAAATTCAGTCTAGAAGATGTAATCGCGGACAACTGTTCTTCTACAGGACTTGTCCTAGGAGAGTGGCATCCAATTGATCAAGCTATAGGCGATTTAAAAATTGAGTTGCTGATTGATGATACTGTAAAACAAGAAGGCAGTTCAAAAGCAATCTTAGGAGACCCTTGGGAATCATTGCTTGCTGCAACTCGATTGGCAGCGCAATACAAATGGACCATTCCTGCTGGATCATATATCATGGCAGGCGCTGCAACTGGAGCGGAATACATTCAGCCTGGACAGAAAGTTAGTATTAAGGTTGAGGCGCTTGGGGCGGTTGAGTTTAAAGTAGAAAGCGAATAAAAGTAGAAAGCTTAAGCAGAGAAAGTCGAAAATAAAGTTGAAAGTGGAAGCTAAAAAGTAAGTTTAAAGTATTGCCTTTGTACTTTATTTTTTACTTTTTCTGCTTCACTGTTTCTGCTTTATAACTTTAAATATCAATTGTCGATTGGGACACAAGGTTGCACAAAGAAGCACAAAGATGCGCAAAGGCTTTTCGGTCTAAATTAAAGCGTTGCGAATCTTTGAGCTTCTTAGTGAGCTTTGCGTCCTAACTAATCATTACTTTCAGTCGCTTTCCAAATAATTTAAGACCTCCTTAAGATTTAGTCCCTAGCTACTACCCCAGTTTTCTATTAACTTTGCAAGAATGATATCCAGAATATCCATATTACTCCTTATCATAATAACTAGCGCTGCACTTCAAGCTCAAGTCAGAAACGACTGGAGCATTCTAGGCACAACGGTCTTTGAAGAGATCTTTAACGAAGAATTCAACACCTCAGAGTACAAACCAAATTTCTCTGAAGAGGTACTTGCACAAGAAGGCAAGGAAGTTATTCTCCTTGGATACATCGTCACAAGCTTGGAAACCGGGGAAGACTATGAAGGCATCGTTTTTTCAAAGTACCCTTTCGAAAATTGTTATTTCTGCGGTGGAGCAGGTCCAGAGACGGTTGCACAAATAGAATTTGACCCAAAAGCGGCGACTTTCAAATTAGGAAATGCCTATGGTTTTAAAGGGAAGTTGTTTCTCAACAAGGATGATCCTGATAAATTGACATTTATTTTGAAGGAAGCAGAGCTGTATGATTTTTGAACCCCCTCGAATGTTCATTCTTATGGGCAGGCGGATTTTAGAAAGATTTAGCAGATCTCACTGATTTTTTCTTTATTGATTTTGAGATCCTAACAATGCTGTGTATGTAAGTTTAAAATTTTTGACAATAAGTAAAAATCAATCCTTTCACCATCCCTTACTTTTTTCTTGAAAAAAAAGTAACAAAAATTCAAGGCTTTAACCAGCAAAGCTTAAAATGTATAAGCCACTTAGTGTTCCTTCCTTTAAATGTCCACTGGACATTTACCTTGACTAAAGTCAAGGACCAGTCAGTCCCCCACAAGCTAAAAACTCGCCTTGATGTTAAGTTTTTTTTATTAGGTTTCCTTGCTTATGCATTTTTTGTTTTTGATTATATTTTCCTAGTAGGCTCATACACTTTAGCTTTGCACGGCTTGCCCTCCTCGGCATTTTATACCTTTCCTAGCTAAGGCCAATGATCGATTAAATATAAAAAGTAAACTAATGGAGAAATATTATCTTTTATTTCTTAGAAGAGTATAGCAATTTAAAATCGTTCATTTAAGCTATTCAAAGATTTAGGAAATTAAAACTATACCTATTTTAAATACCTTTAAATATGCTTCAAGAATAAAATTCTGGTCTTAATTATAATCCTTCCTTATTCATTTCCATTTCTTCAAATTTCCAATTACATTTAGGAAGTGGAAGCAATCGTAGGATTCATAGAAAACATAACAGAGCGATCAGGAAAAGCAATCAGTTGGTTGTCCTTACTCCTAGTGCTTTTGATCTGCGTGGATGTATTTATGCGTTATGTTTTTGATTTTACCCTCATCTGGGTCATAGAATTAGAAATATACTTCTTTGCCTTTTTATTTTTAATAGGGTCGGCCTATGCCTTTAAACATGATAAGCATGTACGGGTAGATGTTTTTTATCAGAAAAAATCAGAAAAAGGAAAAGCTTGGATTAACCTTTTAGGTGGATTATTCTTTCTTCTGCCTTGGTGTGCGATCGTTCTTTGGGTTTCTTATAATTATGCTTGGTTTTCATTACAAATGAATGAAGGCTCTGCCCAACCGGGTGGTTTGCCAGCACTATACATTTTAAAATTTTCGATTAGCATTGCTTTTGCACTCTTGCTTTTACAATGCATCGCCTCCATTCTTAAGTCCTTAATCATCATCAGGAAAAACTAAATGGAGTACTTGGCAGTCATATTGTTTCTGGTCATTTTTGTAGCCATTCTGAGGGGCTACCCTGTTGCGTTTACCTTGGCAGGTGTTTCTATTTTATTTGGTTTGGCGATGTCCATTTTTGCGCCCGAATATTTCACTTTCAACGATTTCAAATTGCTGGCACCAAGGATCATGGGCACAATGAAAAATTATGTCTTGATGGCAGTCCCCTTGTTTATATTCATGGGGATCATGTTGGAAAAATCTGGCCTTGCCGAAAGTCTATTGGAAACGATGGCCATGTTGTTTGGTCGTTTGAAAGGAGGCTTGGCGATATCGGTTGTTTTGGTTGGTGCATTACTTGCTGCCTCTACTGGAATTGTTGGGGCGACAGTTGTTACCATGGGCTTGATTTCCTTACCCACCATGCTGAAGCGTGGCTATGAACCGGAGTTGGCAACAGGTGTAATATGTGCCTCCGGAACGCTGGGGCAAATCATACCTCCGTCTATTGTACTGGTCTTATTGGCAGATACGATCTCTGCGAATACGAAGTCCAGCAATGTGGATGTTGGTACTATGTTCACCGCAGCCTTACTTCCAGGTATTTTATTGGTAGTGATCTATGTGTTGTATATTTTCATTTATGCTAATGTCAAAAAAGATGTAGCACCGGCCATTCCAATAGAAGAAATAAATACCTTCAAAGAAAAAGGATTTTATGGTAGAGTTTTGAAAGCTTTCATTCTGCCAGTGGTTTTAATCACAGCGGTTTTAGGGTCTATCTTTGCCGGAGTTGCCTCTCCTACTGAAGCGGCGGCCGTTGGTGCACTAGGTGCAATACTTTTGACAATTATACAAGGCAGATTTAATCTCAAAACCTTACAAGAAGTCATGCAGCAGACCACGCACTTGACAGCCATGGTTTTCATGATTCTACTGGGTGCCACCACCTTCACTTTGGTTTTTAGAATGATAGGAGGAGATGACTTTTTGATTGAGGCCATTACTAGTAGTCAACTTAGTCCAATGGTATTTTTGCTAATAGTTTTGCTTGTGATTTTTATAGCAGGTTTTTTTATAGATTTTATCGAGATCATTTTTATCATTGTTCCAGTAGTTGCCCCCATCTTTGATGCCTTAGGCGTGGACATGCTTTGGGTAGGTATTTTGATTGCTTTAAATCTGCAGACCTCTTTCTTGACGCCGCCATTTGGCTTTGCCTTATTCTATCTTAAAGGAGTGGCTCCAGAAGGTGTTCGCACAAAACAAATTTACAAGGGCGTACTTCCTTTTATAGTTATACAAGTTGTTTTCCTTTTGGTAATATTCTTTTATCCTAGTATCATCTATATCTTTTAATTTTTAAAAATTGTAAAGGTGTAATTACATAACGACAAGCATGAAGCGAAAAGAATTTTTAAAGAAAAGTATCATTGCAACTGTCGCAGGCACAAGCATTCTCAGCGCTTGTGCGCCGGACAAAAAACTCGACACGGAGCAGACAAATACAATCAATTACAACAAGATTCATCGTTGGAAAATGGTGACTACTTGGCCGCCAAACTTTCCAGTATTAGGGGAAGCCGCAAATCTATTTGCAGAGATGGTAGAGAAGATGTCAGGCGGTCGTTTGTTGATCAAAGTATTCGGAGGAGGTCAACTTGTCCCACCATTAGAAGCCTTCGATACGGTTGCTTCTGGGACGGTAGAAATGGGTTGTGGCGCAGCATACTACTGGACAGGCAAAAGCCCAGCCACTCAATTTTTTGCAGCCGTTCCTTTTGGTATGAATGCACAAATGCTAAATTCTTGGCTTGTTTCGGGAGGAGGCTATGAGCTATGGAAAGAGGTTTACGCCAGATTCAATCTAATTCCATTGATGGGTGGAAACTCAGGTGTACAAATGGGCGGCTGGTTTAATCGAGAGATCAACAGCATTGAAGATTTTAAAGGACTCAAAATGCGTATCCCTGGCCTTGGCGGAAAGGTCATAGAAAAAGCTGGTGCAGCTGCAGTTTTAGTTGCTGGTTCTGAACTTTACACTTCTCTAGAAAGAGGCGTTATTGATGCCCTTGAATGGGTTGGCCCCTATCATGATTATAAAATGGGTTTTCACAAAATTGCAAAATACTACTACTCCCCTGGCTGGCATGAACCTGGTACTGAATTGGAATTTTTTATGAACAATAAAGCCTACGAAAAGCTTTCTTCAGACTTAAAGGAAATCGTCCAATCTGCTTCTCAGAGAATACAGAATTGGATGCTTGCCGAGTTTGACTTTCAAAATGCGATTTATTATCAAAAGATCTTGGAGGAAGAAAAGGTAGAGGTGAAAAAGTTTCCAAAACCAGTTTTGGATTCGTTAAAAAACTACACCGTGCAAAGTTTAGAGGAAGTGATTGGATCTGATCCCATTAGTAAAAAGGTGTATGAGCATTATAAAGATTTTTTGAAAAAAGCATCTGTTTATAATAAGTTGACGGAGGAGGCGTATTATAATTTGATTGCGAAATGAAAATTTGTTGTTAGTTGTTAGTTTGTGCGTGCCTGATAAAGGTTGACCAAATCTGGTGATTTTTTGAAGTTAGACATTGGATCGGCCTGCCCCTGAGCTTGCCTCGGGGAGATCCAGCGCCAGATATGAAGTATAAATTGATATCTGAAGTTTAAAATTTTGTCTTTCAACTTTATTTTTCACTTTTTCTGATTTTCTGTTTATGCATTCTTACCTTAAAATAATTAATTCCATTATATTCACTAAATGAAGAATGAACCATTCGATGAATACAAACCAGTCGAAAAATTTGAATTGAAGGAAATTCAAAAGGAACCCCCTAAGGTATTCAAAAAGGTTTGTTGTCCTTCCTGCACCAAAGAAGTTAAGGCAGACAATTTGAATCTACAAAGTACCATGGGAAAATGTGGTTCTTGCAACGCCATTTTTTCTATAGAAGAAGAAGTCAAAAGCATCAAAACTGTAACAGAGGTAAAACAAGAAACTTTACGACCAGAAGGAATAGATTTGTTTTATTATAAAGGTGATCTTGACATAACTATCCAACAACACCTACATGGTGTTGATGCAGCGGGTCTATTTATTTTCCCTTTCTTTGCTTTCCTTACAACATTCATATTTTTTGCAGGAAAAAAGGATATCTCGATGTATTTCCCAATTGTCACTTCTTTGGCATCCTTCTATTTTATATACAGAGCGATAAACTTTTCCAAAAAGAACAAAACTTACATAGACATCAATTCAAATTACTTAAGTATAAAATCTCGACCTAAAAACTTCAAAAAAGATAGGACTTTTAATAGTGCGGACATAGACCAGGTTTACCTAAAATATGTGGATGGCACGCACTATTATGTATACATGATGATTAACGCTTTGGAAGGTCAAAAACATGTAAAGCTTCTAACCGTCAATTCTCTTTCTAAAGCAAAATATTTGGAACAGGAAATTGAAAAGTATTTGAATATTGAGGATCGAAAGGTGCCGGAAGCGACAGCGTGAAAATAAAGTTAAAAGGTGAAACTGTGAAAGTTAAAGTAGGGATTGTCCAATAAAACTTAAATCATTGAAAATCAACTTTTGATAATAAAAAAGTAGTTCACACACTCTCACAACTCAATAAACTAGTGCTTGATCTGAGATCAAGCATTCTGTTAAGTGCATCTCCAGATGCCTAGTTTAGAACTAAGAGTTTTAAAAAAGCATTGATTCATTCTTGTAGCACAAATCGCAGATTTGTGGAAGTTAGTCACTGGATCGGCCTGCCCCTGAGCTTGCCTCGGGGAGATCCAGTGACAGTTTCGTTGGTTGGTTGTGAAAGGGCACATTACTTATGTTCCACACACAAATAAACTAGTGCTTGATCTGAGATCAAGCATTCCCTTATGTGCATCTCCTGATGCCTAGTTTAGAACTAAGAGTTTTAAAAAGTACTGATTCATTCTTGTAGCACAAATCGCAGATTTGTAGAAGTTAGTCACTGGATCGGCCTGCCCCTGAGCTTGCCTCGGGGAGATCCAGCGCCAGTTCCGTTGGTTGGTTGTGAAAGGGCACATTACTTATGTTCCACACACACAAATAAACTAGTGCTTGATCTGAGATCAAGCATTCCCTTATGTGCATCTCCTGATGCCTAGTTTAGAACTAAGAGTTTCAAAAAGTATTGATTCATTCTTGTAGCACAAATCGCAGATTTGTAGAAGT
>CALIIW010000110.1 GCA_938018185.1 uncultured Saprospiraceae bacterium | reverse complement strand
ACATTTTTTCCCCTACATTTTTACAATCTTAAAATAAGTTTCAAAATCCTTATTGTAGCACTTCGCCAAATAACTTCCAGCAGGATAATCCTCCAAAGAAATCATGATTTTACGATTCCCATTTGACCTATTGATCGAATGCGTCTTTATCAATTTGCCGAGAACAGAATAAATATCAATTTCAAAATCATTATTAAAGTTCATTTCACCTTTCGTCTCAATAAATAGATTTCCTGTCGTTGGATTAGGATAAATCTTTAGCAAATTTGAAGAAATTTGACTTGAGTTATTGAGCATGTCGAAATTGATTTCCACTTCTACTTCATAAGCACATCCAAGAACATCCTCTACTATAATAGTATATATGCCAGCCGAGAGATTGTTGATGACGTTGGCCGAGCTAAAACTTTGTCCAGCATCAAAGCTATACATATATGGCTCCGTACCATCACTTGCATTTACAGTTATGCTACCATCCATCGCACCTTGTATGCTTTCATTGGTACTTAAGATTTCAGCAGTAAGCAAGCATTCTATGCCATTTGGGCAAAAACTGGCTTTGGCAAATGAGCCAAAATCACCATCTATGTTTGCAATCATTTCTGAGGAAGAATTTAAAACTGTTAAGCCACCACCATTAAAGATGCCATCACCGTAAGAATCATATACAAGTAAGAAGTAGCATGCATCATAATCAAGACAAATATCGATAGTGACGAAATCGTCTCCATCGCTTAGGCTTCCTGATTCTATCACATTGTTAATTGCTGCATCGAATATAGCCCAGGATGTTTCTGTCGGAAATTCATCAGCAACAATTGCAAGTGTAATGTAATCAAGGGATGGATCTAGGTCAACATTTGTTGAAGATGAATTATTGTCAAGAATGGCATCTATTTCTCCATTTACGCTCAGTAAATTTAAAACAATTTCATTGTCCGTTTCTTTTAGATTATCTGTAACACTTGTCGTTACATCTACTTCTGCTAAATATGGAATACTATTGTCATAAATAAAAGTATCAACAACCATTGCGTTAACAACAACTTCTATTTGTGTATTTGTAAAAGTAGCTTCTCCATAGTTTTTGACTTTCGCTTTTAATTGAACTTCTTCGCCGCATTTTGGACTAGCGCTTAAAGATGAAATTCCGGCCTCCAAAAGATTAAGGTTACTTATAACTGTTCTCAAAGTATCATTTCTTTCGTAGCCATCATCTGGATGTGAAACAATGACTGCAATATTGTAATCTCCAATTGTAGAAAAATCTTGTGGAATTGTAAATTGATAATCCGCAGAATTTTGGATAGCTAAGACATCTGTAATTTCAATAGTCTCTACTAAAACATCTTCTATAAGAAGCGAAATTTCAAAGTCTTTCATTTCCTCTAAACCTTTATTCTTGATAGTAGTACTAACCAATTCTCCAGTACCTAAAGAAGAAGAATTTTGCGGTTGTGTAATTTTAATTACACCTAAGTCAGAATTTGCTTTAATGTCTGCCCAAAATGAGACCCAAGGTCTTGCTTGTTTAATAATCAGTTGATCGTCTTTTGTGACTTTATATTCAATATCCATCCCAAATCCTTCTGCGCCAACGACATTGTATAAGATCGCAAACCCATCATGAATCACCTTGAGGTAGTCTCTCATTTGATCTAGATATTCGACACCCATTACAAGCTGTCCATTGGCTACAAGATTTGAATTTCTCAAAACAATAAAACCCTTATCCGGATCTTCACTCAAGAGGATTTCTTCCGGGATTGAATTTGCATCAGGATTAGTTATCAAGAATTCACCAACTTGTGTGTTAAGGTAAAAGTTTCCTTCCGTTTGATAAATTGGATCTATACTCACACCAACTCCATTTGACTTCTCCTCTTCAAAATTTGGATGACACAAAATACCCATTGCAGCAATGTATTGATCCACGCGATAAAAATCTCTTTCATCATATGCTCTGAAATTCCACATACTTGCATAAATTTGCTTGACGGACTTAGAGATATGGCCTTCCTCAGGATGCTGTGTTTTAGAAGTATAGAGTCCAGCACCACTAAAACCTGGCAAATCTTCATTATTTGTGCTTGATCGACATCTGACAGAAGTCCCTTCTGGAAATGAATCATGCATGGATTGCAGTTCGTCAAGCATCCATTGAGGCATGTCAGCATCTTTGATTTCTTTTCTAAAATCCTTTAGTGTTTCGATGCGCAGTTCTAAATCAGTATTAAATTCAGCATCTGTAATCATGTCCTCTACCTTTTGGTAGAAGCCATTAAATTTCATGAATTCATCGTAAAAGTAAAAAGGGATACCAAAGCCATTTGGGATGGTTCCATCAGGAAAACCAAATTTCCTCATCGTGGCAACATTTGTACACTTGGCGCCAAATGATGTAGACATTGAAAATTCTATCTCATCAAGAGGAAGAATTTTAGTTTGTGATAAATCTCTTTCAGGAATTTGAGGCACAGTTGGTCTCAATTTCTCATACCAATCATTGACTTCTTCCAAAGTTGCTTCTCTGATCTCATACTTTTCGTCATCAACTTTGTAGTAAATATATTTGCCAATTAGATTTGCAATAGAGTCAATTTGCAAGGGATCTTTAATGTATGCATTTGGGACATTATCCTGAATGGCTCTAAGGTTTACATGTGATAATGGAGTTTGCACAATTGAAGTAATAATGCCACCAACTCGAGGTAATGAATTGGGTAAAGCGTCATACAAAACAATATCTCTTGAGCCAGGATTCTCATCTAACTCCATTTTCTTGAAAAAACCAAATCCTTCAGCTTTGTTGAATGGGATGAAGTCCACATCAGCAAAAAAATCAGATTCTAAAACTACCTCTAGTCGTGATCCAGCATAATCATCTTTGAAATTGTTTTCATATTGTACTTCCGCATTTTCAGCAATAAAATGGACCAAGTTATTTTGAAGAAATGGCATATTGGCAGCAAGAAGTTCATAGGTCCTTCTAGTAACTTTGAAGGAATAAGCATCACCAAAAGAATAATTAAATAAATATTGACCAATGGCTCCATTCGCTTGAATTTCATTTGGGTTATAGACGATCTCTCCTTTGGTTACACCATCCGCATAGCCGTCTACATTTATAGTAGCTAAAAAATCTGCATGAATAGCATGGGTGTTGCTATTGATAAAATAAACTTCAGGTTCATCAGTATTTTGATTAACAATAGCAAATTTTGCAAATTCGCGATCATTCAAAAAAGGTGCCCAGGGGATGTCTTCACTTACAACTGCCAATTGGGAATACACTTCTGCTGTGTTGACTGAAGTAGTTCCATCTGTAAAAGGCACTTCCGGTGCGAAGTTAAGAGGGGCCTGATTGGGCATATTATTGAATTCTGAAATGTCATCGATTCCATCTCCATCTGCATCATCCGGATTTAGAATCGAATGTTCTGTTATATTGTAATTCTGTTGTACAAATGCGGCTAAGGGTTCAGAAATAAACATGTTTCCATCAATGCCCATAGTAATTGATGTAATTGACTCATAAGAAGCATTTGGATCATGAATCGTATGAAGTAAGTAATAATTATCAGCTTGTGCTTCAATTTCTAATTGGACTTGGCCGAAATTATTAATTGAATAGGATAAGATCGGGACAATTTGAGCATAGCATAATTTGCCTAGAAACAATAACAAAAATAAGATCAGGCTTTTTTGTTTTAACATAGTCCTTCTTTTGATGTAATAAGTTAGAATAAAGATAAGCATCTCTAACTTCTATGGACGAAGTTAATCAACTTATGGTTGGTGACTTACAATAAAAAGTAATGAATTATTAATGGTGACAAAATAATTCAATGGAGGTATATTAAAATAAGTTTGGGAAATTACCAGTCAGTTAAAATCATCAAATGATAGGTTTCGATCTTGTAAACGGGTGAATGGTGTTAATAAGCTTAAAGTCATAAATTAACTCAACTTCCCAACACATTCCTTTATCCTCCTAATAGCCTCAATAAGATCTTCTTCCGATGCAGCATAAGAAAGTCTAAAACAGCCAGGTGCTCCAAAAGCAGAACCTTGGACAACAGCTACATGGCAATTTTTTAAAAGATACATACAGAAATCAGCGTCGTTTCCAATCACCTCCTCATTATACTTTTTGCCAATGTAATGGGAGATTTCTGGGAATACATAGAAAGCGCCATCTGGATCATTGACATTGAAGCCAGGAATTTCTTTAAGTAATTTAATAACAAGTGCTTTTCTTGATTTAAATGCTTCTCGCATTTTATAAGTTGGACTCATGTCTGACATAAGTGCATGAGCGGCTGCTTTTTGACCAAAGGCATTTGCACCTGAAGTAAACTGGCCTTGCATCTTTGCACAAGCTGCAGCTACCCATTTAGGCGCCCCCATGTATCCAAGTCTCCAGCCTGTCATTGCAAAGCCTTTTGCAAAACCATTTACAGTTATTGTACGATCTTTAACTGCAGGAAAAGAACCTATACTGATGTGTTTGCCAACGAAAGTGATATATTCATAAATCTCGTCTGAGACAATCAATATGTCATCATACTTAGCCACAACGTTTGCGATAGATTCCAACTCTTCATAAGAATAAACAGACCCGGTAGGATTGCAAGGAGATGAAAAAAGTATGAATCTTGTTTTATCGGTAATGGCAGCTTCAATTTGTTCTGCCGTGACTTTATAATCTTTATCTATTCCGGCAAAAACCGGAACAGGGATGCCACCTCCCAATTTTACAATTTCAAAATATGAAACCCAGTATGGAGTCAAGATAATCACTTCATCTCCTTCGTTTAATAAAGAAAGAGAAATATTGGCTATGCTTTGTTTCGCCCCATTAGAAACGACTATTTCATCAATGGCATAATCGAGGTCATTGTCTCTTTTGAATTTTGTTGAAATGGCTTCACGCAATTCTACCAAACCATTGACTGGTGTATATTTGGTATATCCATCATCTAAAGCTTGCTTTGCCGCTTCTTTGATGTGATCAGGAGTATCAAAATCAGGTTCTCCAAGACTCAAGCTGATAACATTATGTCCTTTTGCCGTTAAATCTCTAGCCATCTGCGCCATTGCGATGGTAGCAGATTGAGACATATTTAATAGTCTTTCAGAGATTTTTGCTTTAGAAGAGGTAGTCGCCATGTTTTAAAAATTATTAATTAGTAAACGCTCAAGAAAACTAATGGTTGCAGTGTACAAAGTATGCTTTTTCAGAATGGTATTGAAATTATTTATAATTAAACCGTAAAATGTAAAATGCAAAATATTAAATGTAAAAGTCTACACAACAATAGAGCAAACATCAAGAGGCTTTCGGATGAAATACCCTTTTAAATTACAAGGCTTTTATATCTAGCTTAATTCAATTAAATTCACGGCCTAATTGCGAAAGTCTTCAAAATTCGCTTTCAATTCGAAAAAATGAAAGATAAACTTAAAGTTTTAGATAAAAAGATTCAAGAGGCTCATTTAGGTGGTGGTGCCGATCGTCTTGAAAAGCAGCATGCAAAAGGAAAATTATCTGCCAGAGAAAGGGTTCAGCTTTTGATGGATCAAAACTCCTTTGAAGAAATAGGGATGATGGTTACCCATAGAACAAAGGACTTTGGGATGGGAAAACAGATTTTCTATGGAGATGGTGTAATCACAGGTTATGGGACAGTACATGGAAGACTGGTTTATGTATTTGCCCAAGATTTTACGGTTTTTGGAGGCTCTTTGTCCGAAACACATGCAGAAAAGATTTGCAAAATCATGGACTTAGCCTTGCAAAATGGGGCACCATTAATAGGACTCAATGACTCAGGTGGGGCTAGAATACAAGAAGGTGTTAGATCTTTGGGAGGGTATGCGGATATATTTTATAGAAATGTAAAAGCTTCTGGAGTGATTCCTCAAATTTCCGCAATCATGGGTCCTTGTGCTGGAGGAGCTGTTTATTCGCCAGCAATGACTGATTTTACTATCATGGTTGAAAATACCTCTTACATGTTTGTAACTGGACCAAATGTGGTTAAAACGGTAACAAATGAAGTGGTTTCCGCAGAAGAATTAGGTGGTGCTTCAACACATAGTACAAAATCTGGTGTTACACATATAAGCTCAATGAATGATGTGGATTGCATCAATAATATCAAGCAGCTACTCAGTTATATGCCGCAAAATTTCAAAGAAAAAACGGCCAAACTTGCTTATGATTTAGGCGATGAAACTAGAAATGCTTTAAAAGATATCATACCAGAAAATGCCAACCAGCCTTATGATATGAGAGATGTTGTGGATGGAATTGTAGATGAGGGCTCTTTCTTTGAGATTCATGAAAATTATGCAGAGAATATTATAGTTGGTTTTGCAAGAATAGCTGGTAGAAGTGTTGGGATAGTAGGAAACCAACCGATGGCTCTTGCGGGCTGCTTAGATGTGGATAGTTCTAAGAAGGGAGCTAGATTTGTTAGGACCTGCGATTGCTTCAATATTCCTTTGATGGTTTTGGTGGATGTTCCTGGTTTTTTACCTGGAACCAATCAAGAGTGGAATGGCATCATCACGAATGGAGCAAAGTTGTTATTTGCGTTTAGTGAAGCGACGGTTCCAAGAGTGACTTTAATTACTAGAAAAGCATATGGGGGAGCATACGACGTAATGAATTCTAAACACATTGGAGCAGATATGAACTTTGCTTGGCCTTCGGCAGAAATTGCTGTTATGGGTGCAAAAGGCGCCTCCGAAATCATTTTCCGAAAGGAAATAAAAGCGGCAAAGGATCCTGCTAAGAAGTTATTAGAAAAAGAAAAAGAATACGCAAGCAAATTTGCACACCCATATAGAGCAGCTGAAAGAGGTTTTGTGGACGAAGTGATTCTTCCAGAAAATACCAGAGTAAAGATGATCAAGGCCTTTGCCATGTTGGAAAATAAAGTGGCACATTTGCCCGATAAGAAACACGGGAATATTCCCTTGTAGAGACGCAATATTTTGCGTCTGTACATGGCAATATTTTGCGTCTGTACATCGCCAAAATATTGCCACACCACACAACAATCCAACATCTATTGCCATTTGGCAATAGATGTTGGATTGTTCCGTTTAAGATTGTAGTTTTGTGCAAAATTTAGAATTCAAAGATGACGAGATTTTTAATCCTTTTTTTCAGTATTATCGTAACATCTGCCGCTTTTGGGCAAGATCGTCACTTTTCACAGTTCTATTCTGCTCCATTAAATTTAAATCCAGCCTTAACTGGTGCTTTTGATGCCAAATATCGTATCGGCTTGATAAACAGGGATCAATGGAGATCTGTTCTCGATAACCCATATAGAACCTTTGCTGCCAGCTTAGAGGTTAAGTTTGGATTGGATTATTTTTTCAAATTTGCCAAAAAAGATAAAGTAGCCGTAGGACTTCTGTTTTTCTCTGATAAAGTGGAAGGAGTTGAATTCAATACCAATCAAATGTCCTTGTCTGTGGCTTATCACAAAGCATTAGATAGAGACGCAAAAAGCTATTTAACTTTGGGTATTCAAGCAGGATTGGCGCAAAGGAATATTAACTTCTTGGATTTCAATTTTGATGACGAATTTAATCAAATTGATGCTTTTGATCTTCCGACAAATGAGGTTTTACCATCGAATAATTTCTCTTATGGAGACTATGCCATTGGTTTAAATTATGCAGCGACCTTTTCTAAAAAAGCTAGAATATTTGCTGGCGCTGGGATGAACCATATTTTTGAACCTAGGATTTCTTTTTATGAAAATAATGTTGGTGATAGGTTAGATACTAGACTTCACAGAACTTATACAGGACATGCAGGTGCTAATTTTCTTCTAAAAACCTCTTATTCCTTAAGTCCTAGAGTTTTGTTTTTACTCCAAGGCCCACATATGGAAATTAACGCAGGTTCTAATCTAAGAATTTCACTTTCGGGTTATGACGGAACGGCCATTCATCTGGGCGCATTTGCTAGGATAGTAAAGGGCGAAGAGAATCCTTTAGGATTAGACGCCATAGTCCCGCAAGTAGCTTTAGAATTGGGTGGTTTTCTATTAGGCTTAAGCTATGATATTAATGTGCAAACACTTGCCTCATACAGCAATGCCCAAGGGACTTTTGAAATCTCCGCTGCATATTT
>CALIIW010000109.1 GCA_938018185.1 uncultured Saprospiraceae bacterium | reverse complement strand
ACCAAAACATCTTCCATCGCATACAAGCCAGATTGATCCACATATTGCATCAACTCCAATCTTATAACAATGGTTGAAGCTGTTTCAGGAATTTGTTGTGACAATTGTTGGAAGTCATTTGTATATCCAAAAAACAAAGGTCCTTTAATATGCTTAATAAATACCTCTTCTTTTAAATTTTCAGGAAAATTAATTTCATCTTCCCAAGCTTCTTCTTTAAGCGACTTGACATCTGACCTTTCAGAAGTAAGGTCTCCCATTTTCTTCATAAACATCAAGGATGCGATAACCAAACCTATACCAACGGCATAGACTAAATTCCATACGGATGAAAGTATGAGAACAACCAGCATGATCATTACCTCTGCTCTAGGCATGTAAGGCATCGCCTTTAAGCCTTTATAATCCATTACGCCTATTCCAACAGTAATCAGTATTCCTGCTAATACAGCAGCTGGTATTCTAGAAGCTATTGGACCAAGTGCTAGCAAAATTATTAACAGCATTAATCCAGCTATCATTCCGGAAAGTTTTGTTTTTCCACCTGCATTAATGTTAACTACAGTTCTGATAGTTGCTCCAGCACCAGGTAAGCCACCAAACAAAGCTCCGATTGAATTACCTATTCCTTGTCCTATAAGTTCTTTATTAGGTTCATGCTTTGTTTTTGTCATATTGTCCGCAACAACAGATGTCAACAAAGAATCTATCGCTCCTAACAAGGAGAGTGTCAAGGCTGTAAAAATATACGGCGCGACACTTGCTAAACTAAATTTTGTAAATATCCCGAAGTTAGGCACTGGTAAACCTTGTGGAATTTGTTCTATCGGTTCATAATCCAAGCCAAATCCTACGGCAATTCCTGACATCACGACCAGCGCTACAAGCGTGGATGGGATTGCTTTTGTAATCCGCTTAAAACCGTAAATAATAAATATAGTTCCTAATGCTAAAAGAAGTTCTAGCCAATTAATATTTCTTATTGCCCTGGGCATGACTTTGAGTGCCCCTAAAACACCAGAAGCATTCTTTGCTGCTAAGGTTTGTGACTCTTGCAAGATTTGTGCAGGTGTAATCAATTCAGCTCTTGATATGGTCTCTTTAAAATCTTCCAAAACCAAAATCCCTTCTGCCATCTCTTCTTTAAGGATGTTCTCCAAAATAATTTCTTCGGCTTCTGGTTTAAATGTTTCAACAAAAGTGGCGTCTTCTTTAGGGTAATAACCAATCGAAGGCAGAATTTGAGTAACTAGAATGATTACTCCAATCGCCGTCATAAATCCTGAAACAACTGGATAAGGGATGTATTTAATGTATTTTCCTAGGCCGATAATTCCCAAACCAATTTGCATCAAACCAGACAATAAAAATACGGTAAGTATCGCTGGTAGTGCCTTATTGACATCTCCATCGAAAGCTGCCACTATACCAGCAATAATGACCATACTCACTGCTGTCATTGGAGCAGTTGGTCCAGAGATTTGAGTATTAGTACCACCAAATAAAGCAGCAAAAAAACTGACAAAAATTGCCCCATATAAACCAGCAGAAGGACCTAAACCAGAACTTACCCCAAAAGCCAAGGCCAAGGGTAATGCAACAATTCCGGCTGTTATTCCTCCTAATAAATCTCCTCTCAAATGAGAAAAGTTAAAACCAAACATGTTTTTCATAATGAATTATTGATAGTTGCCGAGCTCAATAAATACAATACTTTTCTAAAATATTGAGCTGTCAATATAAATTTCTAAAATATGAGCTTTTAACTCATTAGTAAAATCAAGAAGTTAAAGTGAAATAATTTTGATGAAAAGTCTTTAAGAGAAAGAACCTTCGGGAGGAGGAGAAGTGATTTCTTGATGATGTACGGACTTGAACACCTTTGAGTCCAAAACGCTAAATCTGCGAGATTCTGCATCTAATTCATTAGTTGAAAAAAGAAGCTTCATTTTCTTATCTTCCTCTTCCTTTGTTTCTTCTTTCTCACTTTCTGACTCTTCTCCCATACAAAGCTCGATTAATTCAAAATTAGAATTTATCATTAACATACAGATCGTTACAGTCTTTGAAGACAGTTGTCCAATTAAAAGAAGACATAAAATCCCTTTTAAAAAGCCTTGGTATGATAAAATTTTCTTCAACTGAGTTATTTAGCTGGCTAAGTTAATATTTTGCTTGCAAAATCAAATATTTAGACAGCCAATAAGTGAAATAAACAAGATTTGAAGGATAAGTTTTAAGTGGCAA
Source organism: uncultured Saprospiraceae bacterium (assembly GCA_938018185.1). Lineage (GTDB taxonomy): Bacteria > Bacteroidota > Bacteroidia > Chitinophagales > Saprospiraceae > JALZVN01. Next base: position 8,580 of record CALIIW010000109.1, on the reverse strand, counting down.
AACGACTTTTATCATAATTTCCTAGAAGTTCAGCATTCGAGATTAATGAAAGTAAAGCTATTCCTCAGTTATTCTTGTGATTTTCCATTCACCTCCTGGATGTGCTCTTTCGGCAGATTCTCCATATTCCAGATGAAAAACTTCGTTTAAAGAGTGATCTGACCTGACCATTTGTCCTAGGCTTACCATTTTGCCATTATCAAAGTCAATTTCCCTGGTTAGAAATTGCCAATCACCATCCTCATCATGAATCACCCTTAGTATTGGAGACCTATTTTCTAACCAGTTTGGCGTAGTAAAAACGCCAAGATTTCTTTCTTCTCTAAATTTAAAACTTTCATTCCTATCAAGCAAAGGTTGCTTAAATTTAAATTTTTGATTAAAACCAACCTCCCAAGGAAAAAGATTTTGAGTATCAGTCCAAATCAATTGAATGGCTTGGATATCATCTGATTTATAAACCAACTCAGCTACCTTAAAATAGTCCGTTATGTTTCTCTGGTCTACCTTTAAAAAGCTTGCCCTTGAGTTTTTAAAAATATTTCCATAATCATGATCTAATTTTAGTGCCCCACTGAATTTAATTAACTGCACGACATCATTCAAAATGTCCTTAAGTAATTCTGGAGCTAATCCAAAGCAAATGATCTCGGGATGGTTTTTACTTTCAAGTAAACCGACTGTATAGGCAAAGGAGGGTAAATAATCAGAGGCATTCATACTAATAATAGAATGTCCAAATCTGTCCATCTGTTCTTTGATTAGATTTAGATCTAAACTATTATAATTATCATCTTTCATTAAAATAAATTGCTTTTATATTTGGCTTGCTCTAAAAAAAAGGAATCTATTTCAGATTCCCAAATTAAAGAGACTTTTTGTTCTATTAAAATTAAATTAGTTAACTATATACTTAGTACACCAAATATATATATACTATGATAGCTACAACTTCAAATTTGCTTGATATGAATTGGTTATTTGATTATTCGTGTATTTGTTTATAACTTTTCAATGATTATCAAAAACAAATCAACAAATAATCGCATAAACAATTTCCATAAATCTTAACAAATATCTCAGAAGCTAATTTATACTTTTGGTGTATTAAATATATAGGCTATTTAAATTAGGTCTTTTTTAAAGCAAACGCTATTATCAATGCCAACGTATTGGCCATAATTTGGTATTATTTTGTATCCATTTTTTTCATACAAAGCTATGGCATCAGGCATTCTCTTTCCGGTTTCTAAAACGCAGGCATTGTAGGACAATTCACCCGCCCAATTTTCTAATTCTAATAAAAGCTTAGAAGCAATTCCCTTGCCTCTAAAATCTGGCAAAGTGTACATACGCTTTACTTCTATGATGCTATTATCAACAGGAACTATAGCACCACATGCAACAAGATTTTCATGGTAGTATGCAAGCAAGACGAACTTATAGTGCGCCGTTTTATTAAATTGATGGTAGAATGCATGATCTTTTCCATCAATAACAGCTAGATAGGCATCTAGCTGTTTAACCAGCATTTTGAATGCTACATTTGAGGAATCAACGCGCTTGAACTGTATCATTATTACTGATTTGAACTCTTACTGCGAAGATATGTTATTCATGTATTTTTTGCTAGCATCTGTTCAAGCTTATGTTAAGCTAAAATGATCTACAATCTTGCTTGCAACTTCAGCAGCAGCCAATTCTGTATTATTAATCTTAAAAAAGTTTTTGTTTTGAAACTCTCCTTCTAGAGATTCCATTCTGTATGTTTTCTCATTGGCTAGCAATAATTTTTCAGATAACTCGATATTCCTTTTAGATGGCTTATGCTCCAGGCGAGAAGCCCCCTTATTGCGAATTAGTCGTTCCTCAAGAGCGCAATTGAGCTCTACAAAACAAACCTTAGGATTTCTCTTTTTGAAAACATCTACTATTTCATCTACATAAGTTTCATCACTTTCCTCATTAAAGGCCCAAACATAAGTAAAAATGAGGCCAGCAATTTCACTATCAGCGATCTCCTTAAAAATATCAAACCTTATTTTTTTATCCAATTTTCTAAAATTAGGCATTCCAAAATCAAAAAACTGGTTTACAAGTTTGATTGACATATGGTTGTGAAACAATTTATAGTTTGTCAATTTTTGCAATTCTTGACCTACGGTCATTTTACCAGAAGCTGGTGCACCACAAATTATTATCAAATTCATCATTTTGCTTTTTGCTTGGAAAACCATTCTTTACTCAGCATAGCATACTGATATTCTGAATCCCATTTTCCTTTAAAAAATACATTTTCTAGAAAGTGCCCTTCTTTTCTAAAACCAAGGCTTTCTAGCAATTTTACAGAAGCAATATTATCTTCTCCCAATGTCTCAACTACTCTAAGGACTTCGGCTTCTTCAAATAGAAACCCCAATATGCCTAGCATCGTTTCTTTCGCATAGCCTTTTCTTTGAAATAAATCAGAAATTGTAATTCCTACTTCCGCAATTCTAGGGTCTTCCTGCAGTTTTATAGCACAGTCACCAATTAGCTTGTTATTTTCAATATTTGCGATAGCGTATTGAACCCATTCTCCTGCTTTGCCAAAGGACTTTTCAGCATTACTTTTTATAAATGTTTTTGCTTGTTCTAAAGTCATAACATCAAATCCTTGGTATTTGGTTATTTCTGGATTTGATCGGTACTGATGAAAGCCCAAAAGATCTTCAATTTTTAGTTTTCGGATCAAAAGACGGTTTGTTTTAATCTCCATGTATTTTTCCTTAAAGATTATTTACCCAAAAGCGGCTTGTCTTTTAAAAGATGGTAATTGAGCGCTAAACCAATACATTCCTTGAGTTCTTTCTCTGGAATCTTCTCGTTCAGTCCAAATAGTATGGCTCTATTGTTTTCATAATTGAATGTATCTCCATAAATCTTTCTAAAAGTCGAGACTAGCTTACTAGTGCATTTAAAATACATAGCGTATTGATCAGGTGTTTTGGCTTTCCAATCTATTCTTATGGTAGAGCCTTTTTTCGCCAGATAGCTGGGTTCTCCCCACTTCAAAGTTTCCTCTAATTCATCCACAAATTCATTTTCTTTAGCAACTTCTAAAATCATGGACCTTAGTACTTTTATTTTACTCTTAACTCCTTTTGGATAGGAGTTAAATTTATCCTTGACTAAAGGGTTTTGATTTAATTTAAGTTTGCTCATTCTATAATATGATTAAAAAAAATTAGTTTTTTTTTGAATTAGAAAACTACAAAATAATTTTGACATAAATTCAATGGCCGGTAGCCTCAATTATTCAATGTTTCGATTTTATAATCCAAACCATGTTGCTTACAACCTAAAGATTTAGCCTCTTTATAATATTCTACAGCTTTTTCAAAATCATTGCGTCTTTCAAAATAGAGGCCATAATAAAAATACATGATGGGATCTTTGTCGTCAAGTATTTTTGCAATGTGTAGATCGTCTTTAGCAAAATCCAATTCATCTATATGTATAAAAGCACGGGCTCTATTTGAATAAGCCAATGGATATTGTGGCGCTTTACTTATGGTCTCTGTAAATATCTTGATTGCTTCTTGTATATTTCCTAATTCCATATGTGCTTTGCCCATTTCATTTGTTATGCCAGGATCTTGAAAATTATAATGGAAACTATGATTTAAAAATTTGAGTGCTTCTTCGTGTTGGCCCAATTTGTTGTACAACTTTCCAATTTCAAAATAGTCAGGGGTCTCCAATTTTATATGCTGTTTCAAGAGCGTGTAATAGCTCAAAGCCTTTGCATTCTCATCGGTTTTGATTAATGACTGAATTAAAAAATCATAAACGAAACGTTCCTTTTTCTCTTTTTCAAGATGCAATTCTGCCAAGCCAATAACTTCTTTATATTGCTCTTTTTGAAATTTATTTTCAAGTTCAAAAAATGTCTTTGGCATTTTCGATCTGTTAACTATTGACAACAGCTGGTATCCATCAGAATATGCCGTTCCACCATCATGCATACTCATTGCCGTACTTGACGGAATTAAATTGACAATCAAATCTATAACAGCACAAGCAATAAAAACAACACTCAGAAAAAGAAGGATATTATTTGCTTGAATATTTCTTAGATTAAGAATTAGCGGAATAGAAATCAACAAAGATGCTATTGGACCTCCAAGAATCACAAGAATATGCTTCCAGGTGCTTTTTATTTGTCCCAAATGGCGACACATCCCAATCTGCCATTTTAATAGATTCCATTTGAAGTACATCTCAAATCTGCCCACTTTAAAGTAAGTGGTGTCCTCTATATTTCCATAAGAACCGATGTAAACCTCTACTGACTTTTTAGTGAATAATAAAGCGGGAATCGCATGTCCCAATTCATGAAAAAGCGTTGTAAGCAATCTTAGCAAGATGACCATTCCTATCCCAACAAAAGCTATAAGCACCCCATATACAAATTCCATCTCTACTAAAATTTTAGAATTAATTTGAAGATCATCATTTCCAGAAAGTTTCAGATCACTAAGCAATCACTGATCTTCGATATTCAACAAAAGCCAAAAGTATAACAATAATAATTTCCAAAATAAAATATCCAACACCTAAGAATGTTACTTCATTTTTGTAAAAAATTAATAAGCAAAATGTCAAGCAACAATATAAAAAATTTGCAATAGCTATAAATCTTAGGTAAGGTTTCCAATTAGTATTGGCATATAAGTATGCGTAAAAAGAATAGAAAAAAAAGAAAACAGGTATTATTGCTAAGAGGTATAAAACATTTAATGGCATCCCAATATAAGCTTGCAATTTTGGAAGTATAATACCTAAAGAAATGGCAGAAACAATTGCTCCAATAAAATCAATTAAAAAGAGCTTCTTTGGATTGAGTTGAGTAATCAAAGCATTTATAGGCATATAAAATTTTAAATTTATTATCTAAACATGCTCCTTCTCAGCAATTGACTTGTTTCCAAAATAATGCAAGATATTGCCTGCACTTACCCCTAGAAGACCAATTACGATTGGAGTCATACTTTGTCCCTGAATATAACTTATAGTCATATAAGCTAAGGAACCTATCATTAATATTAGTCCTATATATTTTAATAATTTTCCTTTTTTCATGATTGTTTGAATTTAATATTACAAAAACTAGCAAGCAGCCATAAAACCTACATTGAGCACAAACTCTTGGATAATACTTTCGCCTTCCGCATTTTTTGCAGCCTTCCAATCTGGCATATTCTTTACAACATTCAATAGTAAATTATCTATGTCGGTATGTGGTGAGGCATGTATAATGTGTGCCTCTTCCACAGATCCAGTCAAACCAATTTTAAAGCTTATCACAGTTAATTCTTCATTCTTATATAAATCTGTTGGAATTTTAGTAATTGCATGATCCTTGATGTAAGCTCTTAAAGCTTCTTGACCACCAAGGTAATCTGCCTCTTGCTCCGGTATGACTGTATAGGTGAAATTTACTTCCTTTGGCTCGTCTGCTTCTTCTTGGTATTTCACCATAAACGCCAAATCCGTTCCATAGTCTGCAGACTTAATTAGCGCTATTTGATCTTGAGTGAGAAGGTCATCTTTGCCCAATGCGGATTTGCTTAAGCCATTTATATAGGTAGCTTTTATCTCAACTGAACTGTATCCACTTATCCAAGAAGAAGGATAGCCTGAATTTATATCTTTCAATGTTTTTGAAGTTTGCAATAGATCTTTGGCTACCCCTTGTCTGTAAGTGCCTTGAACACTAAATCCGACGGCTTGTCCAAATAAACAAACGCTTACTAAAAGTAATAAAACTAAAAGGAAGCCATTTTTCATAAAGCATAGTTTCACTCAATATAAGTATAATACCTATTAGAAGAAAGAAATAGATTCCAAACCTTTACTTAAGATGTCTCAATACACCTTTATCAAAAGGGGACCAAATGGCTGTTTTGACTTGGGCCTTTTTCAATGCATCGTTTACCCAATTGTTGCAGGTATGTATGCCGTTGTAATTTCCATATGCTTCAAAGAAGTAATCATTTTCAGTGTAGCCAGAATCTGGTATTGAAATAAAATTAAGATTTGAATCCAATTGGAATGAACCATGGATGTGATCTAATAGTAATTCTACTTGTGCATCACATAGCTTGAGAGAATACCATTTGTCCTTTTTAAACTTATAATTTGTTACATGCATAGCTGTCTCACTCTTTAGAAGCATTGCCTTAATAGCAATTGATAATTTAAGATCTGACCAAGTTGGCGTCTCCAAGTAAAAACCTTTGTCACCCCAACCAAAAGCTAAATACTCTGTACCAGTTTTCATTTTGACTCCAACTGCTAAATTTTCAGGAATTTCTTTTCTAGGAATTACAATATCTAAATGCACGCCATTTGTTGAAATAAATATTTCCTTTTTTTGATCACATTTGACTTCTGCAGGATTTGTAGAAAATCTCGAAAGTAGGCAAGCAAGCAAAAAATATACTGCAACCACAAATATCATTCCTAGCAAAAATCTAAGTAGATATTTTCTTAATTTTTTAATCATAAAAGATAGATCTTTCCTTGCATTTTTTCATAAAATTACTTCTCTCATGACTTTCCAAAATTATTAAAATAAGCCTCAGTTTCTAGATCATTCCTAAACACATGAATGTTCTTTTCAGTTTTCACTTTATCCAATTTCTTATACAAAGTTTTTCTATTTCTTAAATTATAAGTTGCCACAAAATGAAAGAATTCTAGATCAAATCTCTCTTTACATCCTGGTGGCATGTCTGGTCTTTCTCTACCATTATACTTCAAAACTCTTTTCCCTACTCTCCAGAGACATTTAAGAGTAGAAAAATCTAAAAAAAAAACCGTATCTGCCCTATTCAATCTTACATCTAAAGTTCCACCATAATTTCCATCGATAATCCAAGAATCTTGCTCTGCTATTTCCGCAACTTTTGTTTCCCAAATATCTTTATCTGTTTCAATCCAATTCGGTTTCCAATATTGTTGATCAAGGTGGATCAGTTCTATGCCAGTTAATGCATGCAGTTTTCTTGAGAAAGTTGATTTTCCAGCTCCGCAACAGCCAATGACAATTACTCTTTGCATAATTGGTTTTGTCTCTACAAGGATTAAAGAATAGAATCTTTATCAAAAATAATTTTTTTAATCAAAACAATCTGCCCTAAGTGATAATAGCAATGCTCTATCATGCCATCGATATTTCTTTGATAAGTACCATATTCTTCTTTCACAAAATGCTTTGACAATTTCTCATCAGATAATTTTTCGACATATTCTCCAAATAATGCAGAGTTCCTACAAAGTTCCTTACAAAGATTTTCCCAATCTGATTGAGAATCTAATGCTGGTAAATCAAAACTATATTTGTCTCTTATTTCTAAAGGACCTCCTTTCAAAACAGAAAGTACACCTGCGATATAGTAATTGACATGAAAAGTCAAAGCAGCGATGGTATTTAGAGAGGCGACTTTGAATGTTGCTTGTTCTAAATTAAGATCTTCAATTTGTTCTCTAAAGTTAGTATGTGCTATCCATTTGCCATCTAGCATAACTTCGGTAAAACGCTTAGCTAAAAGTTTTGAAATTGTCATTTTGGTTTAGTTTTATTACCTGCCCAAGTTGAGTGCATCATTTTCAATCTCCATCCATCCTTTGTTGGCACTGCTAAAGCCGACTCTAACCAACAGGCATGGCTTAAAAGAGTATCTGCGCGAGTGAACGTTGCATAGTTGTAATAAGCAATTTGTATGGAAGGACCATATTTTTCAATAGAAAGATAATCCATTTCATTGGTCCTACTTGGTCGATCTACTTCTGCAATTTGTTTACGCATAAATTGTTTCAGTCTATCATTATCCCACACTTCTCCTGCTTCTAAGATTATAAAATCCTCCGTGTGGTATTTGGCTATTTTAGTCGAATCAACTCCTGCCCAAAGATCATCAAAGGCTCCTTGAATAAGTTGTTTGGCAATTGATTCTTCTATTTCAGTTAATGGCAGGTGATCTTGATTGAGCTCACTTGTTTTGCAAGAACTAAATAAAATTAATAATAAAATTATATTTTTCATACAAGATGTTTCTATTTACTAGGCTATAAACTATAAGGTAGAAAAATAAAGATATAAAGAAATCTATTTTTTTTATAACTTGGTCCTATTAACATAAATACAAATCAATACTCCAAATTGGCCAAAAATAAAATTGATTTCTCACATGTAAATGTTTTTAAAGGTTTAGCACAAATTCCAGTAGCTATTAACTTATTAATTGATACTCCAATGTTTATTAAAGATCATAAACTTTGGAAAGGATTTTTAAATCATAAGTGGGTGTTGTTGTTTGCAATAGTTGTTGCATTTGCGTACACAAGCGCACTTTACCACGATCTGCATGATTATCTATTCCCTTCTAAGCCTAATATAAGTTCAGAATTGGAAGCTGCTCAACAGACAGCTAATGAGGTAAATAACTCTTTAATTGAGACTGACATAGTAAAAGATGGCCCAGAACTCATTGATACAGATGAATCATCTGAAAACCACAAATCTGTATTTTC
>CALIIW010000108.1 GCA_938018185.1 uncultured Saprospiraceae bacterium | reverse complement strand
ATCACAAGTTTGCTCACTAATATCCTGTCCTTGTACTGCGCCTGAAAATTCAATATTGACCATGAAGGTAGAATCACACCCTGCGTTAGAATTCAAGGTCACCAGTCCAGAAGGCGTTATCATGTCAAAGACTTGCCCATTGCCATAATCAAGTGAAAAATTCGGGTCGCATGTTTGTTCGTTAACATCAATTCCAACAGAAGGGTTTATATAAGTAAGGTTTACATTTATCAAAGAATCGCATCCTGTAAGCTGAGAGGATAAGGTCACTGTACCTGTTGGGGTGTCTTCATCAAATATCATGCTTCCAATCATAACATTATCGCCAGAACCAGCACAAAACTGATCTGTATAATCTGGGCCACTTACAGCAGCAAGAAAATCAACGATAACCATAAAAGTAGAATCACATCCATTTGCATTTTGAATGGTGACAAGCCCTGAAGGATTGTCTTCGTCAAAAACGGTGTTATGTGTTTCATAACTTTCGTTATTGCCTGCACAAAGTTCTTGTAGGTCATCTGGTCCATCTACCACCTCTGGCAAAACATGGATGTCAACATTAACCAAACTATCACAATCAGTTGAATTGGGATCTTTAGTAAAAGTGACTACGCCAGTGGAAGTTTGATTATTAAAAGTAGAATCTCCAACCATGATACTTTCACCAAAACAAATGGTGTCAACAAAGTTGGATTCTGGGAGATCATAAAAACTTACATTGACACTCAGTAAAGTATCGCATCCAATTAAGGATGGGATATTAAAAGTCATACTTGGGTTGTTGACGTGAAATAACTCTCCATTTATTTCTATGGATTCATTCGCACAAATTGCTTCAGTTATTGTTGAGTCAGGTGATGCGGTAATTAAAATTTCCGTTGTTACTTCAATGCCACATTCATCATCTGGTGTAAATGAAATAATAACAAGGTCATCTGGATTGTTATTACTTGGATCAAATGTATTGCTTCCCGTTGACCAAGTACCTGTTGGTATCGGGTCGGTATTTATCAATCCATCGAGATCAATTTCTCCAAACGTTACACAAATGGAAGTGTCTGGGATAATGTCTAAGGCTTCACCTTCTAATACTTCAATGCAAACCTTTGCTGAATCAACACAGCATTCTGATGGATAAAATATAAAGCAAACATCACCTAATTCTGTCGGAGAAAATTCATTAATTCCAAGTCCAGATTCTGTCACCCAACCACCATTAAGATTATCTAAATTTAAAAGATCTAAGTCTACTGTTCCACCAATGCAAACTTCATCATTTGCAACATTTGGCTCTTCGCAATTAACATCGAAAGTGAAAATATCAGTGGTTGTTTCTGGACAGCCTTCAAAAGTTGGACTTAATAAGCCTTGTATAAATATTGTCTCTCCGCAATCTTCATAAGTGACTATGTATGCAAAAGGATCTAGAGTAGAAGTTAAGGGTGGCAAAGGAATTAATGTCACAGGAGGAGCAATACAATTTGGGTCATAAACCGAAATAAGATCTCCATCCAATCCATAATAAATTATTCCTGCGCCTCCACCATTTGGTATAGAACTTAATACAGGATCATTTGTCTGATAGGTAAGTTCTGTACTGCAATCACAATTCGGACCATTAATACTTAATATTTGAGTTCTAAAACCAGGATCGCCATCAGGATTTGTGAAAGCACCTCTTTCTCTACAACAAGCATTTTGTAAAATATAAATCGGAGCGCCATTTGCACACATGTCATTAAAGTCATAATCAATGGTTACTTCACATTTAGTAAAAAGAAGCACCAATGCTCCTGCCGGAATAAAATCGCCTGGTCCTGCGCCATAAACCTCTGTACATTGAACAGAATTTGAAACAGAATTTATCAATGAAGCTTGCGGAAACATTAATTCGCAGACACTGTTCATTGTGTTTATGTCACCATGAAAAGGAAGTAGGGCAGGATCTGGATGATAATTATTTGTGGAGAAAAAATCAAAACTTAATTCATCTACATTAAAACCTCCTCCAGAACTTATAACAACAAATTCATTTTCTGATTCATTTCCAAAATTGCCACCTTGACAAGCATCCACAAGAATACCTAAGATTTCTGGACAAGGGCTACATTCTGAAATGGTGCTTTGATTTATATTGATCTGAGAAGTTCCAATATAATGTTCCGCGTCAAAATCTACATTACTATCTGTATCTTTGTACCAATCAATTTCAGTATTTGGAGGCAGCAAAATATCTTGCTCAAGAAAAATAGTAAAGAAGTCTAAGGGGCACATTTCTCCACTCTGTAGCGGGTTGGTTTCGCATCCAACGCCATTAACATTGGTTATTTCTATATTGACTTGAGGACATTGCGCTTTTAGCTCAATCAATGAGAGAATTGAGAGTACAAATAGATAAGATATGATTCTTAACCCTTGCATAGATATGTTTGTTTAAATTGTAAGTGTTTTTGCCTTCCAAAGATAAGGTATTTATAGGACTAGTATTGGAAATCAAGGTATTAAGAAATTGTAAACTGCTCAGATTAGGTGATTATCCTAAACTATTAATACTTTTACAACTAATTTAAACCTGTATCATGCCATAGAGATCGTGATGAGCCTTAATTTGTCAATAAAGTATGAACTTTTATAATTTGATACAATTACCATTCTGTCGGAGGAGTAAAAGTTGAAAAAGTGATATTTTTTGCAAAAAATTAGCCTATAATCGATTTTAATATTGCATAATAGTTCAATTCAAATTAAAGATTAAATGAATTTAAGCGAACAAGAAGTAGTCAGAAGAAAGAGTTTAGAAGAAATTAAGGAACTCGGAATTGATCCTTTTCCAGCAGCCATGTTTGATGTTAATTTTAAGACCTCAAACTTTAGTTCTGAAAAATATAAACAGAATCTTGCCATTCTCATGGAAGAAATAAAGGGCGTCGGACCTGCGGGCGGTGTTCTTTTGGCTGATGCTGTTTTAAAAAATAAATTTAAAGCAGAATCCTTGTTAGCCGATGAAGACTTATTGAAGACTGTTAAATTTTCAGCAGATCTTGAATTCGATGCTGTTGTTCCAAGAGAGCCTATGTCATTGGCTGATTATTTGGTTTTTTGTAGGGTAGAAGCTTTAGGCAATTTTCAACCAAGCGCTTTAGGAGAAGTAAGTTTGGCTGGGCGATTTATGGGGCAAAGAGGACCATTCGCAAAGTTGCAAGATACAGAAGGCAGGATCCAACTTTACATGAAGAAAGGAACCATTGGTGCAAACGAAGAGGATATTGCTTTGACAGATAAGTTGGTAAAGCTTTTACACATTGGAGATTACATTGGTGTCAAAGGGGAGTTGTTCTCTTCTCAAACTGGGGAGCTATCTCTTAAGGTAAAATCTCTGACCTTTTTAGGGAAAGCCATCAAAAACCTTCCGATAGTAAAAGTAGACAAAGAAGGAAATAAGCACGATGAGTTTACAGATCCAGAATTAAGATATAGACAACGTTATGTGGATCTTACTGTAAATCCACAAGTGAAAGAAATCTTTTTGAAGCGGACAAAGGCTATCAAAAGCATGCGTCAATTCTTTGATGATAAAGGTTGGATAGAAGTAGAAACACCAATTCTTCAACCTATTCATGGAGGTGCTGCAGCTAGACCATTCGAAACGCATCACAATACTTTGGACATGAAGTTATACATGCGTATTGCAAACGAACTTTATTTAAAAAGATTGATCGTAGGTGGTTTTGAAGGTGTCTATGAATTTGCAAAAATGTTCCGTAATGAAGGAATGGATAGGACGCATAATCCGGAGTTCACTGCCATGGAAATATACGTGGCCTATAAGGATTACATCTGGATGATGGAAATGGTAGAGCAATGCCTAGAGCATGTTGCCATTGCTGTCAATGGTACCACAAAGGCGCCTTTCGGCGAAAATGATGTGGACTTCAAAGGTCCTTATAAGAGGTTGAGTATGTATGATTCTATTAAAGAATATACAGGTGTTGATGTTTCTAAAATGGATGAAGAACAATTAAAGGCGACTTGCAAGGATTTAGGAATAGCTGTAGATCCAAAAATGGCAAAAGGAAAATTAATTGATGAAATATTTAGCGAGAAAGTAGAGCATCATTTGATTCAGCCAACTTACATTACGGACTATCCTATAGAAATGTCTCCTTTGGCAAAAAAGCATAGAACAAATCCAGAACTAACCGAACGATTTGAGCTATTTGTGAATGGTAAAGAATTGGCCAATGCGTATTCTGAGTTAAATGATCCAATCGAACAAAGAGAGCGATTTGAAGATCAACTGAAGCTGGCACAAAGAGGAGACGATGAGGCAATGGTTCTTGACGAAGACTTTATTCGTTCTTTGGAATATGGCATGCCTCCTACTTCTGGACTTGGAATTGGAATAGACAGATTGGTAATGTTTTTAACAAATAATGCATCCATCCAAGAAGTACTATTTTTTCCTCAGATGAAAGCGGAGAATAAAGTAGATAGTGAAGAAGCGCTTGAAGCAAGCGAAAGATAAATATGAACAAACGAATAACCGAACATTCAAATAGCCGAACAAACGAACAGAATGCTGTGTTTCTGAAGCTTGAAGTCTGGCATTGAGCGGTGGAGAGCTTCTGAAACATGGTCCATGACATCTAACTTGTATAAAGGGAAAGCTTCCGAAACATGATCTTTACCTACAAAAGCAATCAATCACCAAATGAATACGTTTTATTTATGCAGAAAGCCTTAGGTGTCTATTTGTCATCCTATTGTGCTCTATGTGCTTAAACCCTTCAATCAACCATCAACTAACATCAAAATAACACCGATGCGTTTTTACTATTTCACACTATTTATTTTTTTAGCAGCAGCTTTTTCCGCTACTGCTTCTGTCCCAATCACTATCAAAATTTCTGAGCCTACAGACCGCTTTATTTTTCTAAAATTAAAAGATAAAGCAGATGCAAAAGTTTTAAGAGTAGATTTACGGGAAGACAACAGCTCCACTTTTCTGTACGATTTAGAAAACGATGGTTTTCTTGAGTTTACTTATCAAGGCCAAAATTTTCCTGTCTTCCTAGAAATGGATGATGAATTGGCCATATCATTCAATGGTAGAGATGTAAAAAATACTTTGGCATTTAGTGGAAAAGGAGCCAATAACAACAAATTAATTGCAGATTATCTTAGACGATTTGGGTCCATGCAAAAATCCCATTTTGAATCAGGATACTTAAGTGTGGAATTTGATACTAAGATATTGTCAGACATCCAAAGTATGTCAGCTTCTCAATTTAACGATGCAGAAAACGCTCGTTTGAAAGAGAAACTAGCTTTGATTAATGGCTCTTCTGCAAATACTAGTTTAAAAGAAAAGTATACCAAAAAAGCCCATTGGGAAAATACTGTTCACAAAGTAACTTGGCTAGTGACCAAATTTCAAGGACAAGCTCCCAACGATTTGCAGTCCAACTTGAATCTAATGAATGTGGCCAATCCAAATTACTTAAACATAGAATCAGAACTTGAAAATCCTGATTATAGAAATTTCTTAAATGCATTTACGATATATAAATACTTGCCTTCAGATCCTTTAAAGTACAATGTGCATAAAGAGCTTTATTCTATAATTACTCAAACATTTTCTGGAAAGGTTAGGTGGTATGAGCATGCCCATTTATTAATTAAAGTTTATGAGCGTAGCGGAAATGCGGAGTTGGGAAGAGATAAAATCGGAGATTTTGCAAATGCCTGTCCATATCCTGAATATCAAGAACAGATCATGGCGATGTATGGAGGGGAGATCAGTGGCGTGGCAGATGTACTTGCTCCTGAGATTGAAATGGTTGACAAGGAAGGCAATTTGGTTTCTTTGAGCGATTTCAAAGGGCAAGTTGTCTACATTAGTTTTTGGGCTTCTTGGTGTAAACCTTGTATTGCTGGGTTTAAAAAGAATCAGGACTTACGCAAAAGGCTAAGTGATTTGGGTGTCGTCTTGTTGAATGTTTCAATTGATAAAAAAGAAGAAGCTTGGAGAGACGCGATGGTACGATATAAGCCTCATGGGATAAATGGTTTGGTGCTTTCTATGAGCGATGTTTCAAAAGATTATGATATTTCTGCAATACCTCTTTATCATATTGTCGACAAAAACGGGAAATTTACCTACCTTTCGGAAAATGCAGGAAGAGATATTTTAGGAGAATTTGAAATCTTAACAAGAAAATAGCCTGCGTAAAATGCACGAAATGGACACGCATCTTTTTAAAATCCGAGAAAAAGGAAAATTTGGTTTCATCGATCAATCAGGAACCGTAGTTATAGAACCACAATATATTTACGCCGAAGATTTTCATAATGGCTTTAGCAATGTGAGACTAAATAATAAATTAGTACCACTTGATAGTTTAGGTAGATTGCTAATGAAAAATCTATTTAACTATGTAGGCACTTTTGAAGAGGGTTTAGCCAAAGTACAACTGGTTAATAAGTGGGGATTTATTGATGAAAGAGGATCTAAACACATTGAGATACAATTTGATGATGCCTCAGACTTTAGTGAAGGATTAGCTGCCGTATGTGTAGATGGATTATGGGGATATATCAACAAATCTAGGGAAATAGTCATCGATCATCAATTCCATACTGCCGGAGATTTTAAAAACGGGATGGCAGCCGTTTGCCTTGAGGAAGATGGATCGTATTTTTATATCGATATGGAAGGAAATCAGACAATAGAAGCAACATTCGATAGGGCATACGCTTTTCAAAATGGCGTTGCTGCTGTAGAAAGATTAGGAAGATGGGGCTTGATTAATGAAGCCGGAAAGGATATAATAAGACCACAGTTTGACATTGAAGATACTTTCGAATCTGGATTGATTTATGAAGATATGGCTGTTATCATTATCAATGAAAAATATGGTTTCTTAAGAACTGATGGAACGGTAGTGGTAGAGCCAATCTATAATTTCGCAGGGGACTTCAACGAAGGTTTTGCTTTGATAGAAACGGATGAAGGATTTGGATATATTGATAATACGGGCAGCGTAATAATAAAACCACAATTTCAAGATGCTGCTATGTTTTCTAACGGTTTAGCCCAGGTTTACATAAATCATGCATGGGGTTTCATAGATACCTCAGGGCAAGTTGTCGTTGATTGTATTTATGATGAAGTGGAATCTTTTAAAAATGGACTTGCCTTAGTAAAAAAGGATGGCTCATGGGCTTACATTGATACTACAGGAAAAATGGTTTGGCAAGAAAAAGAAATTATAGCTGGTGTTGCGCTTGGTAACTAACCGATAATTTATTTTGTAATTGTATTCCTACGTTGTGAAACTTTGCGCTCCTTTGTGGACTTTGTGTCCTAGTCCACCAACAAACAACTAAAAATTAGCTTTACCAATCCCCGCTAAATGAAGCCCGCTAAATGAAGCTTTCAGCTTCATTTCAATTTTGATAGCATACCCAACACAGTGGAAATAAAACATAAAGAAGTCTTTTCAACTTTAAACTCAGTATGAAACAATTTGACATTTATACCAGAATATGGTATATTTATTTAAAATTGTATTATGTCAAAGAATACTTCAATAATATTAGGCGACCATTTCGATAAGTTCATCAAAAAAGAGATTAAATCTGGAAGATATTCCTCAGCAAGTGAAATTATCAGAAATGGATTAAGGCTTTTAGAAGTCGAAATGGAAAAAATGAAAACGATCAATGAAGCTTTAGTAGTTGGAGAAGAAAGCGGGAAACCAAAATCTTTTGATAACGAAAAATTTAAAGCAAGGATGAGAAAAAAGCATAAGATTAATGCTTAAAATATTTCTACGCCCGCAAGCCATTCTTGATCTAGAAGCGATATATGAATTCACTTTTTTGAGTTGGGGACAAATACAAGCTGAAAAGTACCAGGATGATTTTCATGATCATTTTAACAGTATTTCTCATAATCCTGAAATAGGGTCAGTTTACTATTATACGGAAGGTAATTATAGAAAATTAAAATGTAATAAGCATTTGATTTTTTACAGAGTAGAAAATTCGAAATGTATTATAGTCAGAATTTTACATGAAAACATTGATTTAAATTTGGAATTTGGGTAAGTTGAAACAGCGCGTTAACTTTAGCAAGCTCAACTATATTAGCTTTACCAATCTTCTGCCTTCACTAAAGCTAAACTCAAGCTTAGTAAAGCATATAGCAACCATCAACCAACTAAATCCTCGCCAAAATCGTCTCGTTCCCTTTCACCATCTCATCTATCTTTACTTGAATATCAGTTCCTATTGGAAAAAAGATATCAACCCTAGATCCAAATTTTATAAAACCCATTTCAGAGCCTTGTTCCACCTGCTGACCTTCTTTTAGATAGTTCACAATTCTTCTAGCCAATGCGCCAGCAATTTGACGAATTAACAGTTCCGTATTATTGTTTTTTAGGACGACGGTAGTTCGCTCGTTTTCAGTTGAAGACTTAGGATTCCATGCAACAAGGAATTTGCCTGGATGGTGTTTGACATAGTTTACTTCGCCACTAATTGGATTCCTATTTACATGAACATTCAAAGGGCTCATAAAAATGGATACTTGAAGTCTTTTGTCTTTAAAGTATTCGTTTTCTTCTGTTTCTTCTATTACAACAACTTTTCCATCAGCTGGGGCATAGACGATATCTAAATTTTCACTTCCGATAGCACGTGTAGGGTTTCTGAAGAATTGCAATACTATCACTAGTAAAGCCAAAGCAGCGACAATGGAAATAAAAATAAAAGATGGTGCAAGAAACCAAGTTATTAAGTTGATAATTGCTGTAAAAGCCAAACTCAATAAAATAGTTGCTTTTCCTTCTCTATGAATCATCTGTGTGTTTAGTTTATTTGTATCTAACAAAACGTTAGCTCACTTGGTTTTTAATAGTTGTTCACAAAAATAATATAAGCTGTGATTATAGGTAAATGAATCATGATGCTATCGAAACGATCTAAAATACCGCCATGTCCGGGTAGAATATTTCCAGAATCTTTTATCTGTAAGCTTCTTTTAAACATGGACTCTACCAAATCGCCCAAGGTCCCTATGATCGAAATAATAGCCCCAAATACTAGCCAGTTTGTTACGGAATAAATACCAAAGAGTTTGAAAGCTATAAAGGAGAAGACAAAAGCCATTGCGATTCCTCCAAGCGTTCCTTCCCAAGTTTTGTTGGGAGAAATCCTTTCAAAAAGTTTGGTCTTCCCAAATGCTGACCCAAATAGATAAGCAAAGGAATCATTGGCCCAAGTTATGGCAAGTATGCCGAATATTAAATTAGGCTCATATTGCCCATTCTTAAAAGCAATGTAAAAAATAGAGCTAATAAAAAGACCAGTATAAATGATAGACATCATACTGAATGCAATATTTTGTAATGGTTTTTCAGATTTTAAAAATAGCTCTACTATAAAGATAAAAACAAGTACAATTAAAAATAGGGCAATGGAAAGACCTATAAATGAACTTACTTGATAAGTCTGATAGTATGCCAAGGATATACCTGGTATTAAAGCACAAATGGTACTTAAACCACATCTAAGTGCGAAATAGTTTTTATCGGAGGTATGGCTTAAAAATTCCTGTGCGGCTAATGCACTAATGATAAGAAAGAGCCCAATAAAAGAAAATTGATTAAGATAAACACAGGCCAAAATTAATCCTGTAAAGAAAAATCCTGTCAATGCTCTTGTTCCTATTCCTTTCATGCAATTGGAATTGAATCCTCAGGTTCTTTATTCTTCACTAAAAGTGTGAATAGATAAATCATCAAAGCTGTGAATAGAAAGGTGGCCCACCAAGGAGGAGCAGTTTCACTAGTTTGCTCAAAATCAGCATAGAAAGATTGAACCATTAAGGTCAAAGCATTATTGAAAAAGTGGGCAATAATTGGAATCCATAAATTTTTAGAATAATAGAAAAGATATCCCAAAAGTGCCCCTAAAATAACACGCGGTAAAAATCCTTCAAACTGCATATGAATCGCACTAAAAATTATTGCTGAAACCCATACAGCTAGATGGCCATTTTTAAAAAGCCATTCTAAGTTTTTTTGGAGTAGTCCTCTAAACACAATTTCTTCACCTAAAGCTGGTAGTACAGCAACAATTAAAATATTTAGTATTAACTCAAAAGGAGAATCAAAGGCAAGCATGCTTTTCAACATCTCAGCCGTAGTGTCTTCCATTTGCATAAATACATCTGGCAAAGGAATTTGTTGGTTTATCCAATATGAAAATTGGACCAAAGGGTAGCTAGACAAAGTAATAAGTATTCCTAAAAGGATGTATTTTAGATTTGGAAAATTATTTACAAAAAGATATTCTTTCCATTTTTTCTTATAGGCAATCCAACTTACAATAAGACCGGGAATTAAAAAGGTGAAAAGTTGGTTGACCGAAACCATATATTTTAAAAATCCTCTTGCAGGATCAATGGCCAAACCAGAAGCGATTCCTGTTATTTCACCACGATCATAACCAAAAGCCAAACCGCCTGCAAATATAATTGCCGTTCCAATCAATGTAAACAAGACTATAAAAGCTAAAAGCATCCCAATTACAGGCCCAGGATGAGCCTTATTTACAGCAGCATAATAGTCCTTATTTGAGTCAAT
Organism: uncultured Saprospiraceae bacterium; assembly: GCA_938018185.1. GTDB lineage: Bacteria > Bacteroidota > Bacteroidia > Chitinophagales > Saprospiraceae > JALZVN01. Next base: position 38,053 of record CALIIW010000108.1, on the reverse strand, counting down.
AATATTATCTTCTGAAGATTCCATTTAATGATCTTACTTTTGTGGCAAAAGTAGCAATTTTTCACGGGCTATGCTATTTTGAAAACTTGTGTCCGATTTATTTAAAGACTTCTAATTTTAATGATTTATGACTCGATTGAGTGTTAATATTAATAAAATAGCCACCTTAAGAAATTCTCGTGGTGGGAATTTGCCAAATCTTATTCAAGTAGCAAAAGATTGTGAAAAGTTTGGCGCTCAAGGGATTACAGTTCATCCTCGTCCGGATGAAAGACACATTAGATATGCGGATGTCCCACTTCTAAAGGAGGTTGTAACCACTGAATACAATATTGAGGGCAACCCTTCTGTAAATTTCTTAAATCTAGTAGAGTCCGTATTACCTGAACAAGTAACATTGGTTCCTGATTCACCTGATGTATTAACCTCTGATTCAGGATGGGATACCATAAAGGAAAAGAGCAAGCTTACTGATTTGATACAGCGATTACACTCAAATGGCATGAGGGTGTCCTTATTTATTGACCCTATTCCTAAATTAATAGAAGCAGCTAAAGAAACAGGCGCAGATAGAATAGAGTTTTATACAGGCGATTATGCTAAAAACTATCATAAAGATAAGGAAGCAGCAATTCAACCATTTATAGAATCTTCAGAACTAGCGGTTGATTTAAACCTTGGAATCAATGCAGGTCATGACCTAAATTTGGACAACCTTCATTATTTTAAAGATAAAATACCTCAACTTTTAGAAGTTTCTATAGGTCATGCCATCATTTCGGATGCCTTATATTATGGATTGTATACTACCATACAACTTTATTTGAAGGAAATTTCAAGGAAATAGCGGGGTTTTACCACCAAAAGTTAATTATATGTAAAGAAAATTGCCTTTGAGTTAAGTATATATTAAAGGTTTCTCTATTTTTGGCTAGTTAAGAATTATTTACTAATCAAAATTGGATTAATATGAAAAAACTCTCGCTAGTGTTGTTCATGCTTATCTTTGCAATAAGTCTATCTTTTGCGCAAAGAACAGTATCCGGAACGCTCACTGATAATACTGGAGAACCTTTAATAGGTGCAAGTATTATCGCTAAAGGTACCTCAGTAGGTACAGTCACAGACATTGATGGAACATATTCTTTGAACGTTCCAGATGATGTAAACACATTAATTTACAGTTATACAGGATTTGTTACACAAGAAATTGCCCTAGGTGCTTCTAATGTAATGGATATTGTACTTTCAGAAGGTGTTGAACTTTCTGAAATTGTTGTAACAGCAACTGGTCTTGAAGCAAATAGAGCTCGACTAGGTTATGCTGTACAGAATGTTGATGCCGACGAGATAACAGGGGCAAAAGAAGTAAACTTGGTAAATGCTTTGAGTTCGAAGGTTGCAGGTGTTACTGTTACAAGTTCATCTGGATCACCAGGTGCTTCCTCTAACATTCGGATTAGAGGTTCCTCCTCTATTAATGGAAATAACTCTCCATTGTTTGTTATTGATGGGGTACCAATTGACAATAGTTCAAATGCTTCCGATTATGGAAACGGAGATGGCACTGATGGTGTCGATTTTTCTAACCGTGTGGTTGATATCAACTCTAACGATATCGCTTCAATGACGGTACTTAAGGGGGCTGCTGCAACAGCACTTTATGGTGTAAGAGCTGCAAACGGAGCAATTGTTATTACAACAAAAAAAGGTAAAGAAGGAAAGCCTCAAGTTTCAATTGGAGCATCTATGTCTTTCGATCAGGTATCTCAGTTACCTGCTAGACAATCCACTTATGCACAAGGAAGAACAGGCGTATATCGAGGCCCAGATACACGTGATGGTTTCTCTTGGGGACCTAAAATTTCTGAGCTAGAGTATGATGGTGCAACTGATTATCCATTTGATAAAAATGGAAGATTAGTTGCAAAAGGTACAGGTAATGGACAAGCTGCAAACGTCTACGATCCGTACACTTTTTTCAAAACTGGTCAGACAGCTGATTTGAATGCTTCAGTTTCTGGAGGTTCAAAATTAGGAAATTACTATATTTCTGCTGGTCGTCTTACTTCTGAAGGAGTCGTTCCAAATGCAACATTTGATAGAACCTCGTTTAGAGTGAATACAAATATTAATGTTACAGAAAAATTAACTGCTGGAATGTCAGCAAATTATATCAACTCTGGTGGAACTAGAATACAAAGAGGATCGAACCTATCTGGTGTCATGTTAGGGATGTTAAGAAATACCCCAACATTTGATATTGGTAATGGTTTAGAAGGCCAAGCGGCTGCCGATGATCCAGATACTTATTTGTTTTCTGATGGAACTCAAAGATCTTATAGACACGGAATTTATGACAATCCTTATTGGACTGTCAATAGAAACCCTTCTACAGATAATGTAAATAGAATTATTGGATCTGCTAAGCTTGGTTATGAATTAACAAGTAATTTATCAGTTAATTACAAACTTGGTTTAGATCAATACACAGATGAAAGAAAAGCTGCTATAGATGTTGAATTGAATAGAGGTCTTACGGGACAATTGTACCAAGAGACATACAATAACAAAGATATCAACTCTGATATCTTCTTAAACTTTAATAAGCAATTTGACAATTTTAGTTTTGGAGCGATCCTAGGACATAATGTTTGGCAACATCAATTGACAAACAAATGGGCTAATGGAACTACTTTCGCAATTCCTGGATTCTTCAATATCTCAAATGCTACGGATGTTCAAGCTGGAGAAGGTATCTTCAGAAAAAGAATTCATGGTGCTTATTTAACAGCAGATTTAGGATTTAGTGATTTCTTATTCGCTAATCTTACTTTTAGAAATGATTGGTCTTCTACATTACCAGCAGACAATAATACTTACCAATCTTATTCAGTTAGTTTAGGTTTTGCCTTTACGGAATTAGCAGGATTTACAAAAAATGATTTCCTTTCATATGGTAAGTTGAGAGCATCCTATGGATCAGTAGGAAACGATGCCTTAAATTATAGAACCATCAGTTACTACAATCCTGCAGCTTCAGGAGGAGATGGATTTATTGAAGATTTATCTTTCCCTGCTTTTGGTGTAAATTCTTTTGAAAGATCTGGTTTGTTAGGAAATAACTCTTTAACTCCTGAGACAACTACTACTTTCGAAGTTGGTGGTGAATTCAAATTATGGAAAGGAAGAATTGGCTTGGATGTGACTTATTTCAATGCGCAATCAAGAGATGTAATCATTGATGTACAACTTTCAGGAGCAACAGGTTATGGAAACATTACGCAAAATGCTGCAGAAATTGAAAACAAAGGTTGGGAGATAACAGCTGATTTTTCTCCAGTAAGAAATAATAATTTCGAATGGAATATTGCTGCAAACTTTACTAAAATAGAAAACAATGTTGTGGCTTTGGCTGAAGGTATCGAATCTATCGGACTTTCTGGTTTTACATCAACTTCTTCTGAAGTTGTAGCTGGTCAACCATACGGTGTGATTTTTGGAACCGGTTGGCAAAGAACTGAAGGTGGAGATGTAATAGTTGGTTCTGATGGATGGCCATTAACAGATCCTACTGAAAAAGTTTTAGGAGATCCGAATCCAGATTGGACTTTAGGGCTTAGAAATACACTTTCGTTCAAAGGTATAAGCCTTGGTGTTTTATTTGATGTCAGAGAAGGTGGTCAAGTATGGTGTGGTACCTGTGGTATCATGAATTACTTCGGAACTTCTCAGCTTTCAGCTGATGAAAGAGGAGATGTTGTTGTCTTTGAAGGAGTAGTGAATACTGGTTCTACTGAAAACCCAGTTTATGAAACAAATAGCTTACCTGTTGCTTTAGGGGATGCAGATGAATCTGTAGGTTTTGGAGAATATTACAGAGTGAAATACGGTTTTGGAGGAATTGGTGAAATGAATATCTATGATGCTTCTTGGATTAGATTAAGAGAGCTTTCTTTAGGCTTTGACATCCCTAAGAGTAAAATGGAAAATTCACCATTTGAAGGAATTGGTATTACTTTGACTGGAAGAAATCTTTGGTTAAGTACGAAGTACCCAGGTGTTGATCCAGAAACGAACTTGACTGGTGACTCTAATGGATTTGGTTTGGATTATTTCAATATGCCAAACACAAAATCTTATGTAGCTAGTGTGAAATTTACATTTTAAACCAAACTAATTAAAAAATGAAATTTAAATATATATTCATATTCCTTATTCCATTTTTATGTTTCAATTGTGAGCTTTCTTTGGAGGAATATAACACGGATCCTACCAGACCTACTGATGTTGGTTTAAACCTTATTTTGCCGGAAGCTATAGCTTCTGCTGCATATAACGAAGGTGGAAATCAAGCAAGAGTGGCTGGTATCGTTATGCAACAATTTGAAGGAATTGATGCACAACAATTACAGTATACTACTTATGTTCTTGGTGAAAATACTTTTGATAATTACTGGAGAACAGGTCTTTATATTGGTGTTTTAAAATCATGTAAAATCATGGTTGAAAAAGCAGCTGAGGAAGATAGAAATTATTATTCAGGAGTTGCTAAAATTATAATGGCTCAGCAGTTAGGATTAGGTACCGCTTATTTTGGAGACATGCCCTGGACACAAGCATTTCAAGGGAATGACAACATTCAACCATCTTATGATTCTCAAGAATCATTATATGCTGAAGTCTTTAAATTATTAGATGAGGCAATTGCTCACTTAGGACAGACAGATGGTATTGCTGACTATATAGGTGGTGATTTGATATATGAAAATTCAGATGGAGCAGGGCAACCTGATCTATGGATCAAAACCGCTCATGGTCTGAAAGCAAGATTTTATTTGCACTTATCTAAAAAGGATCCTGCAAATTTTGCAAAAGCTGCAACTTCTGTTGGAATGTCTTATGCAAATGCTGCGGAGCAATCAAATTTAACTTTTGATGATACAGATTCTGGAAACTGGTCTTTAGCAGCTTTTTCTTCTGAAAGAGGTGGTACTTTGGGAATTGATGAGAGCTTTGTTGCTTTAATGGAATCTGATCCTAGAGGGGCAGTTATCATGGACGGAAGTTCAATCGATGGTTTCTGGACGAAAAATGACGCAACTGTACCTTTGATTGGTTTTACAGAATTAATGTTCATAAAGGCGGAATGTGAAGCCCAAGCTGGATCTGATCCTTCAAGCTCTTTGGCAAGTGCTATTTATTCCAATTATGAAACTTTAGGTGTTATGCCTGATTCTGCTTCAGTTGCTGCTACCGCAGATATTGCTGGTTTAACTACTAGTGATCAAACTAACGCAATATTGTCTGAAGCTTATAAAGCTTATTTTGGATATAACTTCCATGAGACTTGGTCTAACTGGAGAAGAACTGGGTTTCCTGCTTTGACTCCAAAAACTGGAGGTTCAAATGGATCTAATCCTTCTGGTGCCATCCCTCAAAGATGGTTGTACCCTAGTTCTGAATCTTCAACAAATAGTGCTAATGTAGAAGCTGCGAAGGCTTCTCAAGGTGGTGCATTGTTGGACGCTAAATTGTGGGTGTTCCAATAAAATTTAAGAGGATGATTAAGTGTAAAAAATATTTTTGTTTAATAATTTTTGTTGGCTTTCTTTTGCAAATTAATGCTCAAGATGCAGGCGGGTTATTTACACTTGACATTGAAGATTTGTACATCGCTGCAAATGTGGAAACTTTTGATTTGAGAACAAAAGAGATTGAATATAATACGCAGATAACTGAAGATTGGACTCAGGCTGATGTAATCACCAATAATGATTTGGTGATCGACAAATACCTGATAAAGTATGATCCATTGGCAAAAAAACTCTTTCTTAAAGAAGGTATGGATGTCTTGGCTATTCCTCCAACTTATATCAAAGCTTTTATTTTGAAATCGGACCAAGGGAATAGATTTTTCGAAAAATTTAATTTATCTAATCCAGGTTTAGAATTTCTAGAACTCTTAGTTAAAGATCAAATCTCCTTGTACTTAAGATACGAGACTTCTTATCTGAAATCAAATTATAACCCGATATTAGATGCAGGTAATTATAATGATAAGGTGGTTTTGAAAGAAAAATATTATCTTTTTATTAATGGCTTATTGGAAGAAATTCCTACAAATAAGAAAAAATTAAAAGAATATTTTATTTCAAAAGACAAGAAACTAAGATCCTATTTTAAAGCAAACAAATCGAATCTTAAAAAAGAATCAGATTTGATAAAAATCCTTAATTTTTTAAATAAAAAATAATGAAGAAAAATATTTTAAATAGCTTAAAACTGATTATTCCTTTTTTAGGAATTATGGTTTTTACGATATCATGTTCAGATATTGAAGATGATGACTTTTTTACAGAAGGTGGCACTGTGCTCTTCTTTCAAAATGTTGAACCTGGATTTTATGATTTAGGAGATCTAAACAACACTTTTGTTGGTTTCGATGTTGGTCAAGGGGGAGATGCAATTAGCAACTCAGATTACATGATTGACTACAGCGGGGCTCTAGGATCGCATGGACCTGTTTCTATTGGGTCTAGTGCAAATCCTGGCAATTTTACTGCGTCTTTAGCGGAAGCTTGTACGGCTCTAGGTATTGACATTAATGGTATTGAAGTTGGGGACAATTTTAACTTCACTGCTATAACAGGAACAGCAAGAAGAACTATAAATATTAAGGCTTCCTGTCTTTCTACGCTAGCTGGCGAATATGCATTCTCAACAGTTGATCATTTTTGTGAGGCAGGTCCAGAAACTGGAACAGCTACCATTACAGAGGTTGCTGCAGGTGTCTATACTTTCGATGATTGGGCTTTTGGTACTTATCAAAATTGCTATGGTGGTCCAGCAGCAGGATGGGGTACTTTACAATTAAGCGATCTTTGTAATAAATTATCTATACTAGGACTTGACAATTATGATGATACTTGGTCATATACTAATGTTGAAGTGAACGGTGCTGACCTAACCTTATCTTGGTCAAATACTTATGGTGAATTTGGAGTTACTACCTTAACTAGGGGTGATGGAACAGATTGGCCTCCTTTGACAAATTAAACTTATAATTATTCTACAAAGCCACACAGGAGCAATTCTGTGTGGCTTTTTTTATGGCAGCATCTAAAAGCTCTAATGCGTTACATAGATAACCATTCGGTTATTCCAGAACATTTCATAAAAGAATAAGATAGATCCTTCAAGGATTGCGTACCCATTCGTGGGTAATAATAAGAAATTGCGATTTCAAAATTGGGTTAGTATGAAAAGGCTAAGCCTTAGGCCTTCTCTTTTTTTAAGAGAAGGTTTTTTTTTAAAAAATGTTCTGAAACAAACTTGATCTTTGGAAATGCTCTAAAATCCGTGGCTTCTGAGCATACCCTGATGCACGTCATAGATTCTAATTTCGACTGTCCCAAATCAACTTTATTCTTCTTGTTTCCAATCAGACATAAGGTTGTTCCTAAAACTGAATCGTATACCCATAAGATTGCTTTGGCTTTTTCTTCTCAACAGTACCCTTCTTCTTTGATTGAGAAACAGTATAAGAAATACTTCTAGTAGATTGATTTTTCTTAGGAGCAGCCTTAGGTAGCTTAAAGTTTATTCTAATTTTTTTGTTAAAAGTCACCTTCTTTTTAAGGATCTTATCCATTTTGAATTTGAGAAGTTTGACGATTCTTTCCGCTTCTTCGTTGCAACCATACCCAATTCCAGAAACAACTTTTGTTTTGATGACTTTGCCACTGCCGCTTACAGCATAATTAACATGCACGGTACCTTCAATTTTTTTGTCAATAGCATCCTTCGGATATTTCATTTGACGACGTATAAATTCACGCATCGCAGTCAGACCTCCCTCGTAATAGGGTTTCTTTAAAAAATCCTTATCTTTTCTAATCGTCGATTTTGATTTTGCCATCTTTTTGATTTTGCCGTTATTTTCATCGGCTCTTATTTATGCGTAAAAGACTTGTAATTGATTCACAAAAAACCTAAATTATACCAATAAACAGTAAATGTTGAAGCAAAGTTTCTATAAGTATCTTGAATTTCAAAAGAGATTCTCCACCCACACTGTTTTAGCTTACAAAACAGATTTAGAACAGTTTCATACATTTCTTGATACAAAAAGCGGCATAACGGATTTAAAAGCTGCGAACCATTTTCACATCAGGTCTTGGATTGTAGATATGCTGCAGCAAAAGATAAGTGCAAAATCTATAAACAGAAAATTATCTTGTTTAAATAGTTTCTACAAATACTTGCTCCAGCGTTCTGAAATAGAGCTTAACCCAATGCGCAAGGTACAGGCGCCAAAGGAGATGAAACGCCTTCCTAACTACATTAAAGAAGAAAGTCTAGATAGGCTTTTCAATGATATACCTTTTTCACTAGATTTTGAAGGCTGCAGGAATAAAGCAATACTCTCTATTTTATATCATTGTGGTCTCAGAAGAGCTGAACTTATCAATCTCAAAATTAGTGATGTAGATCTATTGAAAGAAGAAATGAAAGTACTTGGTAAAAGATCTAAGGAAAGGATTATCCCATTTGGGAAAGATTTGACTGAAGTACTTAATGATTATCTAGATCTGCGAGAAAAGGAGTTTGGATCAATGGATGATGATTTTTTATTTATAACGGCTAAGGGCAAGAAACTCTATCCAAAATTCGTTTATAATTTAGTAAACAAGTATCTCTCAAAAGTTACGACAAACGAACACAGAAGCCCACATATATTAAGGCATTCATTTGCGACACATTTATCAAATAATGGGGCCGATTTGAATGCCATCAAAGAATTACTTGGGCATTCTAATTTAGCAGCCACTCAGATTTACACACATAACTCAATAGAAAGACTAAAAGAAGTATATAAACAAGCCCATCCAAAGGCAGATTAATAAGCAAAGGAACTTGCTGGAGGATCAAAGGGGGGAATTATTAACATTTTAAAAGTAAGATTATGTAAGTGAAAAGGTAATATGAACAAGCACTAAAGACAAATGATTATTTAATTTTTAAAAAACTTACCATGAGAATCAATATTAATGCGATACATTTCTCTGCAGATAGAAAATTAAAAGAGTTCATCACGAATCGATTAGAAAAGCTTGAGAAGTATTTCGGAAATATTATTGAAGCTACAGTAACCTTAAAGCTTGAAAATTCAGGCAAAATAAAAGATAAGGTGGTAGAAATTCAGTTGAATGTACCAGGCAATGTAATTTTTGGTACTTCTACTCATAAAAAATTCGAAAAAGCTGCCGATGAAGCAATTTCTGGCTTACGGAGGCAAGTCTTAAAATATAAAGATCGAAGGAGATCTAGATAATAAATAAACAAAATATTTTAGGCGCATGGTTTTCCATGCGCCTTTTTCATTTTACAACAAAAGTTTCTTGATTTTCACCTAGTTGAAATAAGCTTAAAGTAAGTCATGTAAATGTTCTGTTGTCGTTTCAAAAGTGTGTAAATAATTAAGAGCTAAGCCTTTAGAAAAAGGAGTTTGTCAATTACCTTTTAACATTATTGAGCAATTGTTGATTTTTGATTAGGTATCAAAGCTGTAGATAGTAGAAAAATGAGGCTTAGACTTATTTTAAGTTTAAAAATATATTTAAATATATGTGGTCTTAATTGCCCTTAAACAGTAACATTAAGAGCTTCAAGGACGTAATGTCAATTCGTATGGCGAGATTGAATAATAAATATTGAAATTAATTTCCATTTTTTCTCAAAAGGGTTATCTTTGCATTCGCTTTCAAAGAAATGACTTTAAAAGCTAATGAGTTTGAGTGTAGAAAATGAATTCAATATTGAATTTATTCACTGAAAAGCCGATGTAGCTCAGTTGGCCAGAGCAGCTGATTTGTAATCAGCGGGTCGGGGGTTCGAATCCCTCCATCGGCTCTCCTTTGACAGGATAAAATAATTCGTTGGGGGTGCGCCGGAGTTGGAGAGCCGGGCCAGACTGTAAATCTGGTGACTACGTCTGAATAGGTTCGATTCCTATCACCCCCACAAATTTATCTGAGGGGATATTTGAAATAAGAAGCAAGACATTTAAAATTGAATGTTTGCAGATAAACCGGATAAGCAATTGCTTGAAAGGTTCATAATGCGGGAGTAGCTCAGTTGGTAGAGCATCAGCCTTCCAAGCTGAGGGTCGTGGGTTCGAGTCTCATCTCCCGCTCCAAGAATTAAAGCTTGACAAAGGTCAAGTGAAGTGAAGAAGTGCAGATTGAAATCTTAAGTTGGTTTTGTTATAAAGCCGACGTAGCTCAGGGGTAGAGCACTTCCATGGTAAGGAAGGGGTCGTGGGTTCAATTCCCACCGTTGGCTCCAAAGTATTAATTAGAATATTGTAACTTTAAATAAAATTATTATTCATTTTTAAAATCAATTACTGATGGCTAAAGAAACCTTTCAAAGGACTAAACCTCACGTAAATATCGGCACCATAGGTCACGTGGATCATGGTAAGACCACCTTAACAGCCGCCATCACCACTGTGTTGTCAGCAGACGGTCTAGCAGATAAAATGGATTATGCGTCAATCGATGCTGCTCCAGAAGAAAAAGAAAGAGGTATCACTATTAATACTGCTCACGTTGAATACGAAACAGCAAATCGTCACTATGCACACGTAGATTGTCCGGGTCACGCGGATTACGTAAAGAACATGGTAACAGGTGCTGCTCAAATGGACGGAGCTATTCTTGTTGTTGCTGCTACAGACGGACCTATGCCACAAACAAGGGAACACGTATTGCTTTGTAAGCAAGTAGGTGTACCTAAGATTGTAGTTTTTATGAATAAAGTAGATCTAGTAGACGATGCAGAAATGATCGAGCTAGTAGAGATGGAAGTAAGAGAAATTCTTGAGCAATACGAATTTGGAGGTGATGATGCATCTGTAATACCAGGTTCTGCACTTAAAGCCTTAGAAGGTGATGCTGGAGCAATTGAAGCTATCAAAACTTTAATGGCAGCAGTTGATAAAGATATTCCAGAACCAGTAAGAGAGGTTGATAAGCCTTTCCTTATGCCTATTGAGGATGTGTTCTCAATTACAGGTAGAGGAACTGTTGCAACTGGAAGAATTGAAAGAGGAGTTATCAATACTGGTGATTCTGTTGAGATTCTTGGTATGATGAAAGAAGGCGAGAAGCCTTTGACATCAACTATTACAGGAGTTGAGATGTTCCGTAAGATTCTAGAAAGAGGTGAAGCTGGTGATAACGCTGGTCTTCTTCTTAGAGGTATCGATAAAGAAATGATCAAAAGAGGAATGGTAATTTGTGCTCCAGGTTCTGTTAAGCCGCACAAACACTTCAAATGCGAAGTTTATGTTTTGGGTAAAGACGAAGGAGGAAGACATACACCGTTTTTCAATGGCTATAGACCACAGTTCTATTTTAGAACAACTGACGTAACTGGTGATTGTAAATTACCTGACGGCGTTGAAATGGTTATGCCAGGCGATAACGTTACAATTGAAGTTAATTTGATTAACTCTATTGCAATGGAAAAAGGATTAAGATTTGCGATAAGAGAAGGAGGTAGAACGGTAGGAGCAGGTCAAGTTACAGAGATTTTATCGTAGTAGTTTACTACATAGAAAACATATGTAATGAGAAATTAAGCACCTGAATGCAGGTGCTTAATTTTCCCATTTTGAGGAGGATGAGTTTGTTTTACAAATAATTTGTACGTGATACGGGCATAGTTCAATGGTAGAATAGAGGTCTCCAAAACCTTTGATCTGGGTTCGAATCCTAGTGCCCGTGCTAAAAAAAAAATAAAATGGAAAGATTTATTTTTTCAATTAAGGAAAGTTATAACGAATTAGTGAATAAGGTTACTTGGCCTACTTGGCCAAGTTTGTTCGAAAGCACTAAACTTGTTTTGGTTGCTTCAGTGATCATCACGATCATTATTTTTTTAATGGATAGTGTTGCAAACAAAGGCTTAGATGTAATTTATACATTAGGCGGAGCATCTTAACTAGAACTTGATTATGACTGACGAAAAACATACATCTTCTGAGGAACAAAAGCAATCTGCTGAGGAGCAAGCTGCAGAGAAGCTACAGTCCGTTGAAGAAAATCAAACTGAAGAGCAAGAAATAACTGAAGGACAAGAACAGTCTGAAGGGGATGTGCAAGCAGAAGGAATTGAAGAAGTAGAGCAAGCTCCAGAAGAAGAAGCAATAGAGGAGGAACCAATAAAAGAAGAACCAAAACCAGCTCCTAACCCAAAAAGATGGTATTCGCTTAGAGTTATAAGTGGAAAAGAAAGGAAAATTAAAGAAAGAATTGAACTAGAAATTCAAAGGTCAGAATGGGGAGATATTATTACTTCTATTCTAGTACCAACGGAAAAAGTTTATAAAATAAGAGCAGGTAAAAAAGTAATTTCTGAAAGAAATATTTTACCAGGTTATATCTTAGTAGAAGCAATCCCTCAATACTTTTCAGGGGAAATGGTTCAAACAATTACTGGGATGCCAAATGTGATTCACTTTTTAGGCAAAACGAATCCTATTCCTATGCAGCAGTCAGAAGCAAATAGGATGCTAGGAAAAGTTGATGAATCACAAGATGTAGGAGAAGCTCTAATTGAGCCTTTCATTGTTGGAGAGACTGTCAAAATTATTGATGGACCTTTCAGCGAATTTGTAGGTGATATTCAAGAAGTTAATGAAGAGAAGAAAAAACTTAAAGTAATTGTTAAGATTTTTGGAAGAGGAACAGAAGTGGAATTGAACTTTATACAAGTAGACAAACAAGCATAACATACGCACTCATTTTAAATAAATTAGACTATAGATCAGCTTCCCTGTAGTCTTGATGTAAAGAAAACAAAATGGCTAAAGAAGTAGAAGGTTTTATAAAATTACAAGTACGTGGGGGTGCAGCCAATCCAGCACCACCAGTTGGTCCTGCATTAGGTGCAAAAGGTGTTAACATTATGGAATTCTGCAAGCGTTTCAACGCTAAAACTGCAGATAGGCCTGGTGTATTAACTCCTGTTGTCATTACTGTTTTTAAAGACAAGTCTTTTGAATTTGTCCTTAAAACAACTCCTGCTGCCACTCAATTATTGGATGCAGCAAAGTTGAAAAAAGGTTCTCCTGTATCTAACCGAGATAAGGTTGGAAATGTTACATGGGATCAAGTAAAGACCATCGCAGAAAGTAAAATGACAGATTTAAATGCTTTCACAATAGATTCTGCCATGAAAATGGTTGCCGGTACAGCAAGATCAATGGGTATTGTTGTAAAAGGTACGCCACCTTGGGGCGGAGAAGAAAAATAAATGGCTCAAAAAAGCCAGTAGGGAGTTTCACAGAGTTTGAAACGCAATTACCTCAAATTTTAATTTTAATAATGGGAATTAGTAAAAAGAGAAAGGAAGTAAACAAAAAAGTTGATTCCGAAAAGTTGTACGCTCTATTAGATGCAATGGCTTTAGTAAAAGAAGTCAATACAACAAAATTTAATGCCTCAGTAGACTTACATGTAAGATTAGGTGTAGATCCTAAAAAAGCTGATCAAGCAATTAGAGGAACAGTTTCTTTGCCACACGGAACAGGAAAAACTAAAAGAGTTGCTGTTTTTTGTACGCCAGATAAAGAGCAAGAAGCTAAAGATGCAGGTGCAGATTTTGTAGGCTTAGACGAACTAGTAGCAAAAGTACAAGGTGGTTGGACAGATGTTGATGTTATCATAGCAATGCCTCAAACAATGGCTCAAGTTGGTAAGATTGGTAGAATTTTAGGCCCAAGAGGACTGATGCCTAATCCAAAAACAGGTACCGTGACTCCTAATGTTGGCGCAGCAGTTGAAGAAGTAAAGAAAGGTAAAATCTCCTTTCGTGTAGATAAATTTGGAATTATCCACACTTCAGTTGGAAGAGTAGGATTTACTCCTCAACAATTATCTGATAATGCTAAAGAAGTTTTAGATGCTCTAAATAAGATGAAACCTTCTTCATTGAAAGGTGCTTATATGAAGTCAATCACTGTTGCTAGCACAATGAGTCCAGGAATTAAGGTTTCTATCAAAAAGGAAGTCGATTAATCTATTGATCATTTATTAAGAGAAAAAAAATGACACGTTCAGAAAAACATACCGCAGTTGAGGAATTAAAAGTTAAATTCGAAAAATTTCCATTTTTCTATTTAACGGACCCTTCAACTTTATCGGTTGAAAAAATAAATATTTTAAGAAGAGTTTGTTTTGAGAAAGGCATTGAAATCCAAGTAGTTAAAAACACTTTAGCTATCAAGGCATTAGAAGGTGCTCCTGAAGACAAAAATTATGCTTCAATCTATGATTCTTTAAAAGGACCAACAGCAATCATGTTTAGCGAAATAGCTAATGCACCTGCTAAAGTTCTGGAAGAATTTAGAAAGAAGAATGATATGCCAGAATTAAAAGCAGCTTACATCGATACTGATGTATATGTTGGTGACGAACAGATTAAAGCATTAGCTAGTTTGAAGTCAAAAGAAGATTTGATAGGAGATGTAATTTTACTTTTACAGTCACCAATCAAGACAGTTATTTCTTCTTTAAATTCTGGTCAAAATACATTGTCAGGATTGTTAAAAGCGCTTGAAAATAGAGCGGAGTAAACAAAATTGATAGTGTGTTATATAGGTATGGCTTCCAAGTAACGCGCTTATAGATTGAATAAATTTATTAGCGAATTTTTAAAAATATAAATAATAATGGCAGATCTTAAACAATTAGCAGATACGTTGGTAGGACTTACTGTAAAAGAAGTAAGCGAATTAGCGGATATTCTGAAAGAAGAGCATGGTATTGAACCTGCTGCTGCAGCTGTAGCTGTTGCTGCAGCTCCTGGCGCTGGTGGCGCTGCTGCTGAAGAGAAATCATCTTTTGATGTTGTTCTTGCTTCAGCTGGTGCTGCAAAGCTTAAAGTAGTAAAAGAAGTTAAAACGCTATTGGGTGTTGGACTGAAAGAAGCTAAAGATTTAGTAGACGCTGCTCCTGGAGTAATCAAGGAGGGTGTACCTAAAGACGATGCAGAATCAATGAAGTCAGCTCTTGAAGCAGTTGGTGCTGAAATAGAGCTGAAATAGTTTTTTAACTATAGCAGCCCTTAAGCGTTTTATGCTAAATAGACTACTTACAATAGACATATATCAATTCAGGCTTAGTTAACTTTCAAAAGTTAACTAGGCCTATTGGTGTCTAAGAGAAAAAACGAAAAAGACAATATTTGCGTATTCCGTAAGCAATTTATCAAAACTACAGAATTGGAACGGTCAATTCTGGTTAAAAACTTGAAAACTTATGTCGACAAACGGAATTATTAATAAATCAGAAGCAGCTAGAATTAGCTTCGGTAAGATTAAACTTCCTTCTTATTATCCTGATTTGTTGGAAATTCAATTGAAATCCTTCATGGAATTCTTTCAATTGGAAACAACACCGGAAAATAGAATGAATGAAGGACTCTACAGAGTTTTTCAGGAAAACTTCCCTATAACCGATGCAAGAAATATTTTTGTATTAGAATTTCTTGATTACTTTATTGACCCACCTCGATACACCATTGGTGAGTGTATGCAAAGAGGTCTTACTTATAGTGTCCCACTAAAGGCTAAGTTGAGGTTGTCTTGTAATGATGAAGAGCATGTCGATTTTCAAACTATTGTACAAGACGTATTCTTAGGGAACATTCCTTATATGACTCCCAAAGGAACTTTCGTGATCAATGGGGCGGAACGTGTAATCGTTTCACAACTGCATAGATCTCCTGGAGTATTCTTTGGCCAGTCTTTCCACCCAAATGGAACTAAAATACATTCTGCAAGGATTATTCCTTTCAAAGGAGCTTGGATGGAATTTGCTACCGATATCAATACAGTGATGTATGCTTATATCGATAGAAAGAAAAAATTCCCAGTTACTACTTTGATGAGAGCCATCGGTTTTGATACCGATAAAGCTATTTTGAATATATTCGATTTAGCAGATGAAATCCAGGCCAACAAAAAAGAACTTAAAAAAGCAATCGGGAGAAAATTAGCTGCCAGAGTTCTTAAATCTTGGAGTGAAGACTTTGTAGATGAAGATACTGGTGAGGTTGTTACTATCGAAAGAAATGAGATCATCTTAGAAAGAGATACCATTTTAAGCGATGAAAATATTCAACTTATTATTGATGCTGAAACAGAAGACATCATCCTTCAAAAAGAAGATGTTGAAGAAGATTACAGTATCATATATAATACACTACAAAAAGATCCAACTTCTTCCGAAATGGAAGCTGTTCAATATATCTATAGACAATTGAGAGGTTCTGATCCACCGGATGAGGAAACAGCAAGAGGGATTATAGATAAATTATTCTTTTCTGATAAGAGATATAATCTTGGAGAAGTAGGAAGATATAAGATCAATAGAAAACTTGGTCTTGAAACTTCTAAAGAGATCTTGGTATTGACCAAAGAAGACATCATTGAGATCGTCAAGTATTTGGTAAGACTAATGAATCAAAAAGCAGAGATCGATGATATCGATCACTTGAGCAATAGAAGAGTTAGAACGGTTGGAGAGCAATTATATGCACAGTTTGGTGTTGGTTTGGCTAGAATGGCTAGAACCATTAGAGAAAGAATGAATGTTAGAGATAACGAAGTATTTACTCCTGTTGATTTGATCAACGCGAGAACACTTTCTTCTGTTATTAATTCATTTTTTGGAACATCACAATTGTCTCAATTCTTAGATCAAACAAATCCACTTTCAGAAATTACGCACAAGCGTAGAATTTCTGCTCTTGGACCTGGTGGTTTATCTAGAGAAAGAGCAGGTTTCGAAGTAAGAGATGTTCACTATTCTCACTACGGTAGATTGTGTACCATTGAAACTCCGGAAGGCCCGAACATTGGTTTGATATCCACACTTTGCGTTCACGCAAAAGTGAACAAAATGGGTTTCTTGGAAACGCCATACAGACCTGTTCAAAAAGGAAAAGTTGCTGTAAACGATGACGCAATTTATCTTTCTGCGGAAGGAGAAGATTTCAAAAAGATCGCACAAGCCAACTCTCCGATAGATCCTAAAGGAGCTTTCCTTACAGATAAGATCAAATGTAGAGAGCATGGAGATTTCCCAGTTTTGGCTCCTGCTGATATAGAATACATGGATGTAGCTCCAAACCAAATTGTTGGGGTATCTGCTTCCTTGATTCCATTCTTAGAAAATGATGATGCGAATAGAGCCCTGATGGGATCTAACATGCAACGTCAGGCAGTGCCTTTGGTTAGACCAGCAAGTCCAATAGTGGGTACCGGTATCGAAGGAAAAGTAGCCGTGGATTCACGAATGCTTATCAATGCAGAAGGAGAAGGAGTTGTAGAGTATGTCGATGCAAATGAAATTGTAATTAAATACGATAGAACAGAAGAAGACCAATTGGTTTCTTTTGAAGATAATAGAAAGCACTATGACTTGATTAAGTTCAGAAGAACCAATCAAGGTACCTGCATTAACTTGAAGCCGATTGTGAAAAAAGGCGATAGAGTATCAAAAGGATCTATTCTTTGTGATGGATATGCGACTCAATTAGGTGAATTGGCTTTAGGTCAAAACTTAAAAGTAGCTTTCATGCCTTGGAAAGGATACAACTTTGAGGATGCAATTGTACTTTCAGAAAGAGTTGTAAGAGAAGATATCTTTACCTCTTTACACATTCAACACTTTGAACTTGATGTAAGAGATACAAAGTTGGGTGAAGAAGAATTGACAAATGATATTCCAAACGTTTCTGAAGATGCAACAAAGGATCTTGATGAAAATGGAATTATTAGAGTTGGTGCTTGGGTTAAAGAAAATGATATTTTAATTGGAAAGATTACACCTAAAGGTGAATCTGATCCGACTCCTGAAGAAAAACTACTTAGAGCAATCTTTGGTGATAAGGCTGGTGATGTAAAAGATGCTTCGATGAAAGCACCTCCATCAACGAAAGGTGTTATCATTAATAAGCAACTATTTGCAAGAGCAAAAAAAGACAAAGTTCAAAAAGCTCAAGAAAAAGATTTGCTTGTAAAACTTGATGAGCAACATGCTATTAAGTTGAATGAGTTGAAGACCATTTTGATAGATAAGTTAATGGTTCTTCTTAAGAACAAAACTTCACAAGGAGTTAAGAGTATTTACAATGAAGAATTGGTTGCAAAGGGAACAAAGTTCTCTCAGACAATTCTTAAGAATAAGATTGACTACTCTGTAGTTGATTACTCTGGTTGGACTTCAGAAGATGAAAAGAATAAATTGATCGCAAGATTACTTCACAATTACAGTATAAAAGTAAACGAAGAAGTAGGACGTTATAAGCGTGAGAAATTCAACATCAGTATTGGAGATGAGCTACCTGCAGGTGTCTTGAAATTAGCCAAAGTTTATATGGCTAAGAAGAGAAAACTGAAAGTAGGTGATAAGCTTGCCGGACGTCACGGTAATAAAGGAATTGTTTCTAGAATCGTAAGAATAGAAGACATGCCTTTCCTTGATGATGGAACACCAGTTGATATTGTACTTAACCCACTTGGGGTACCTTCAAGAATGAACTTGGGCCAGATATTCGAAACCGTTTTAGGTTGGGCTGGTGAGAAGTTAGGAATGAAATTCGGTACACCGATATTTGATGGAGCAAGTATGGATGAAATTGAAACTTACATTCAGCAAGCAAAACTTCCTTCATTGGGACAGACTTATTTGTTTGATGGAGGTACAGGAGATAAATTCCATCAACAGGCTACAGTAGGTGTAATCTACATGTTGAAACTATCACACATGGTTGATGATAAGATGCACGCAAGATCTATCGGACCTTACTCATTGATTACTCAACAACCACTTGGTGGTAAGGCACAGTTTGGTGGTCAGCGTTTTGGAGAGATGGAAGTATGGGCACTGGAGGCATTTGGTGCATCAAACATCTTGCAAGAATTATTGACGATCAAATCGGATGATATTAATGGTAGAGCAAAAGCTTATGAAGCAATTGTCAAAGGTGACAATCTTCCAGAGCCTAACATACCAGAATCATTCAATGTATTGATACATGAATTGAGAGGATTAGCACTTGATGTAAAATTTGACTAGTAAAGCATTATTAAAAATAACTTCTTAAATAAATAGCATATGTCATTTAAAAAGAAGACGAAAGGACAGCATACAAATTTTTCAACGATCACAATAAGTTTGTCATCTCCGGATGATATCCTAGAAAGATCTTTTGGAGAAGTTCTTAAGCCGGAAACAATAAACTATCGTTCATATAAGCCAGAAAGAGATGGCTTGTTTTGTGAGCGAATTTTTGGACCTGTAAAGGATTACGAATGCTTTTGTGGAAAGTATAAGCGTATTAGATATAAAGGAATCGTTTGTGATAGATGTGGTGTTGAAGTAACAGAGAAGAAGGTGAGAAGAGAGCGAATGGGACACATCAAATTAGTTGTGCCTGTTGTTCACATCTGGTTTTTCAAATCATTGCCAAACAAAATTGGTTACCTACTAGGCGTACCATCTAAAAAGTTAGAATCGATTGTCTACTATGAAAGATATGTAGTAATCCAAACAGGAATAAAAGAAGGCGATGTTGAAAAAAATACGCTTTTAACGGAAGAGGAATATCTTGAAATTCTAGAAACACTTCCAAAAGAGAATCAGCTATTAGAAGACGAAGATCCAAATAAGTTCATCGCAAAGATGGGTGCAGATGCGATCAGAGATCTTTTGATGAGATTAGACCTGGATCAATTGAGCTATGATCTTAGACATCAAGCAGCTACTGAAACTTCTCAACAAAGAAAATCAGAAGCACTTAAGCGTCTAAGAGTAGTCGAAGCTTTCAGAGATGGTCATACAAGAATGGAAAATAATCCTGAATGGGCGATTATCCAATTCTTACCTGTAGTTCCGCCGGAACTAAGACCTCTTGTTCCTTTGGATGGTGGACGTTTCGCAAGTTCAGATTTAAATGATCTTTACAGAAGAGTGATCATTAGAAATAATAGATTGAAGAGGTTGTTGGAGATCAAAGCACCAGAAGTAATTCTTAGAAATGAGAAGAGAATGCTTCAGGAAGCGGTGGATTCACTTTTTGATAACTCAAGAAAATCTAATGCTGTTAAAGCTGAAGGTGGTAGAGCTTTGAAATCCTTATCAGATATTTTGAAAGGAAAGCAAGGACGTTTCCGTCAGAACCTTCTTGGAAAACGTGTGGATTACTCAGGTAGATCTGTTATTGTTGTTGGACCTACTTTGAAGCTTCATGAATGTGGTCTTCCAAAAGGAATGGCATCTGAACTTTTTAAACCTTTTGTCATCAGAAAATTGATTGAGAGAGGTATTGTAAAGACGGTAAAGTCAGCAAAGAAATTAGTAGATAGAAAAGATCCAGTAATTTGGGAAATACTTGAAAATATATTGAAAGGTCATCCAGTGATGCTTAACAGAGCACCAACACTGCACAGACTTTCTATTCAGGCTTTCCAACCTGTTCTTATAGAAGGAAAAGCAATTCAATTGCACCCACTAGTTTGTGGTGCCTTCAACGCAGATTTTGATGGTGATCAAATGGCCGTTCATGTGCCTTTGAGTCAAGCTGCTATTTTGGAAGCTCAAGTTTTGATGCTTTCATCACATAACATGCTTAATCCACAAAACGGTTCTCCAATTACCTTGCCTTCACAGGATATGGTTTTGGGGCTATACTATCTTACCAAAGAAAGAAGCTCCACACCTGAACTTAAAGTGAAAGGGGAGGGAATGAGATTTTATTCTACAGAAGAAGTTTTGATCGCTTTCAATGAAAGAGTATGTGACTTGCACACAAAAATTGTTGTGAATGCACTGACAACTCTTGAAGATGGAACTTTAGGAATGGGTAGAGTAGAGACCACAGTTGGTAGAGTAATATTCAATCAGGCAAGACCTGATGGAATACCTTTTATCAACGAACTTTTGACTAAGAAGAACTTGAAGAAAGTTATTTCTGATATCATTACCGAGACTAGTTTCCATATTTGTGCAAACTTCCTGGATGAAATTAAAGACATGGGTTTCTACTGGTCATTCAGAGGAGGTCTTTCTTTCAATTTAGGAGATTTAATAACACCTTCAAATAGAGCTTCTACTTTGGAGCAAGCTCAAACAGAAGTTGACGAAGTTTGGGATAACTATGAAATGGGATTGATTACTGGTAATGAAAGATATAACCAAGTAATAGATAAATGGACTTTTGCCGATAATCAGATAACATCCGTTTTGATGGATGAATTGGCTTCACATAAGCAAGGTTTTAACTCAGTATACATGATGCTTCATTCAGGAGCCCGTGGATCTAAAGCTCAGATTAAACAGTTGTGTGGATTGAGAGGACTGATGGCAAAACCAAGAAAGTCAGGTGACACGGGTGGAGCGATTATTGAAAACCCGATTCTTTCGAATTTCTTACAGGGATTATCAGTATTAGAATACTTTATCTCCACACACGGTGCGAGAAAAGGTCTGGCCGATACAGCCTTGAAGACTGCCGATGCGGGTTATCTTACAAGAAGACTTGTTGATGTTGCTCAAGATGTTGTAGTTCATGAAGAAGATTGTAATACACTTAGAGGTATTCCAACTACAGCATTGATGGAAAATGACAGAGAAATTCAATCATTAGTTGATAGAATAGTAGGAAGATATTCCTTGCATGATGTTCTTCATCCACTGACGGATGAAATGATAATTGGCAATGGAGAGTACATCACTTTAGAAGTTGCAAAAGCAATTTCTGAGGCTGCCATAGAAGAAGTCTCTATTAGATCTGTACTTACCTGTGAAACCAAAAGAGGAGTATGTAAGAGATGCTATGGAAATAACTTGGCTACAGGTAGAATCGCAGAGATTGGAGATGCAGTTGGTATTATTGCTGCCCAATCAATTGGTGAACCAGGTACTCAATTGACACTTCGTACTTTCCACGTTGGGGGTATTGCATCTGTTTCTAAATCAGAGTCTGAGTTGGCTTCTAAATTTGATGCAAAAGTTGTATTTGAAGACATTAGAACTGTAGACCATAAAGAAGCAGATGGCAAAGTAACAAGTATCGTTCTTTCTAGATCAGGTGAAATCAAGTTGGTTGATCCAGATTCTGATAAAGTATATACTTCTACCCATATCAAGTACGGATCAAATCTTAATGTAAAAGAAGGACAAATGCTTAAGAAAGGAGACGTGATTTGTTCATGGGATCCATTCAACGCATTGATCGTTTCAGAATTCGCAGGAATTTTGAAATTTGAAGACATGGAAGAAGGTGCTACATTCAGAAAAGAGAAGGATGAGCAAACAGGTTATTCTGAGATTATTATCACAGAAGCAAAGAGAAGAAAGATGATTCCTAAGATTAAGGTGATTTCACCTGATGGAGAGGAATTGAAAACATACAACCTACCGGTAGGTGCATACCTTTCGGTAAAAGGAGATGGTGAAGAAATCACTGCTGGTTCTAGAATTGCTAAGATTCCTAGAAAACAAGGTTCTATCCAGGATATTACGGGTGGTCTGCCAAGGGTTACAGAATTATTTGAAGCAAGAAATCCTTCAAATCCAGCATTCGTTGCTGAGATTGATGGTGAGGTTAAGTTTGGTAGAATCAAAAGAGGAAACCAAGAAATCATCATTAACGCGAAGGATGGCCAGCAAACAAAATACTTGATTGGTACTTCAAAGCACATTCTTGTACAAGATGGCGATTATGTAAAAGCAGGGACAACCTTATCGGATGGATCAGTAGCACCAAGAGATATCTTGAATATACAAGGGCCATTTGCAGTTTCTTACCACCTGGTAAATGGTGTTCAAGAAGTTTATAGATCTCAAGGTATTGGTATCAATGACAAGCACATGGAAGTTATCGTCAGACAGATGATGAGAAGAGTCCAGATAGATGACGCAGGTGATACGACCTTCTTAGAAGGAGAAGCACCTGAGAAATATGATTTCTTAGAGCAGAATGATTGGATTTTTGATAAGAAATTTGTCACTGAGCCAGGGGAATCAACCAAGCTTAGCAAAGGCCAACTTGTTTCACTTAGACAAGTGAGAGAAGAAAACTCATTCTTGAAGAGAAACGATAAGAAGTTAGTGGAATACAGAGAAGCAGTCGCTGCAACCTCTAGTCCAATACTTCAAGGTATTACTAAATCTTCTCTTGGAACAAGTAGTTGGATTTCAGCTGCCTCATTCCAAGAAACGACCAAAGTCTTGAGTACAGCTGCAATAGGAGCTAAAAGAGATTACTTAAATGGATTGAAAGAAAACGTAATTGTTGGAAAGAAAATCCCTGCAGGTACAGGTTGGAGAAAGTATAATGACCTTTTTGTTTCAACAAGAGAGGTGTACGAAAGAGAGCAAGCTAGATTGCACCATTTAGAAGAAGTAGACGAATAAACTTTTTAAAAAGTAATTCGTAAAACCTATATAAGGCCAAGCATTTTTTATGCTTGGCCTTTTTTTTTGACATTCTACCTGATATATGGTAAAAAAAAGGAATATTTAGACTCCTTTGGTTCAATTTGATAAGAATTATTACAATTTTTATTAACTTGGATTTAGACATAATTGAGCAACTTATTCATATTTACTATGGGTTTTAGACAGATCATTATTCTTATTATTTCTTTTATCTACTTTCTATGCTGCTATAGATACTTCAACGCTGATTTTTTTGCTCCTTGTTGCGATGGGGCAATAGATAAAACTTCAGAAAATATCATTCCACCCCTTGGTACAAAAGATGCAAAACTTGGACCTATTGTATTTGATTACAATAATGCGGTACCAATTACCTCAAACGAATTTGAAGACTACAAATCAAATGTTATAGCTGATGGTGAGGGAGCAGAAGGTCTAGAGATTACAGGCTATTATTTTGATGAAGAAGAAAAACCAGATGGCTATGATAATATGGGGATGTTGAGAGCCAATAAGACAAGAGCGCTTTTTTCTCCTCCAATAGCCGAAGAAAAAATACAAATCAAATCAGAAAAGGTCTCAAAAGATGCTATTGATACTTCAAAACCATTTGAATCAGTAGCATTTAATTGGCTGGGTAAAAAAGCTTTCGAAGAACCAAAAATTCAAAGAACTGCCTCTGGGGACGTACATATCTTATTTGATTCTAACAGTGTCAAATTTGAAAAATCTGGGGAAGTAGATGAATATTTAGATTCTATCGCAGAAAAATTGAAGTCAGATAATAAACTAGTAGCAGATATTATTGGTCATACTGATGGAACTGGAGAGCCTGGACCAAATAGAAGGTTGTCAAGGGCTAGAGCAAAAGTTATAAGAAATATTTTGAGAGAAAAAGGTGCGCCTTATAATCAATTGAAATATAGAGGTAAGGGAGAATCGAATCATGTCGCTCCAAATAAAGTAGAATCAGATAGAAGATTAAATAGACGAGTTATCATCGTCCTTGATACTAAAGACAAGTAAATACTATTTTGAATCAAATTAGTATAAATTAATTTTAATTAAAAATAAAGAGTATGCAATTTTTAGCAATTGTTTTTCTGCTTAATTGTACAATTTGGCCTTGGTTATTAATCCCTTTGCTACTTTTGTCTTGGCTTTTGGGTTGGTTTTTTGGATCATCAAAAGTTCGAAAAATTAAATCTAGAGTTGAAGAACTAGAGATGAATATTCGAAAATCTACAGCACGAAACACAGAGTTAGACAAAGAAGTTTCTGGATTGAGGTTCGATTATGAAAAATTAGGACGAGACAATAAAGAAGTAAGAAGCCGATTGGCTGATACAGAATTAGAGCTGAATAATAGCCAAAACCAATTCCGAAGTCTTGAGTTGCAAAAATCAGATTGGGAACAAACTAAGTTTGTGGGTACAGGTGGTGACTCTGGAATATCTAAGGAAGCACACGAAGCCTTGCAATTAAAACTTGCTAATCTTGAACAAGAATATGCAAATCTAAAATCCAGTTATGCATCCCAGAACACTGATGCAGAAAATGCATTAAGATTAAAATACAATAATCTTGAAAAGGAATTTGCAGTCTTAAATGCTAAGCTTCAGTCGAATAACACGAATTCTAATGATGCATTACAATTAAAATATAATAATCTAGAAAGGGAAATTGCAAGTTTGAAATCCAATCTTCAAACGAAGACTTCAGACTACGACGCCCTTTATTCAAAATATACGCAGCTTGATAGAGATAATTCTGTAACACGAGATAAATTATCTGCTACAGAAAGAGCACTCAAGGCTTGTGAAGAAAAATCTACCAACGATTATGATAGCGCAGGATTTGTTTCTTCTGGAAAATCATCTGATGATGCAAAGAATACTGGAACCCCAATAATAACTCCTCCTGTCACGACACCAACGCCATCAATAAAACGAGAAGAGCCAGTTAAACAAACTGGTATGGGGGCCAACTTTAAGGCAACCGAATTACAAATAATAGAAGGTGTAGGTCCAAAGATAGAAGGCTTATTAAAGGCGGCAGGATACAAGACTTGGGCTGATATAGCAAATGCAGATATTTCTGAACTGCAAAAAGTATTGGATGATGCAGGTCCTAGGTACCGCATTCATAATCCACAAAAATGGTCAGAACAAGCAGGACATGCCGCAAAAGGGAATTGGGATGAATTGGTTAAGTATCAAAAGTGGTTAGATGTAGGAAATGATGGAGAAGGTGGACAAAGTAAAGTCGAAAAACTGTACTTCAAATCTATCGGCTTTGCAGCAGCTAAACCTAATGATCTTAAAGTTGTAGAAGGCATAGGTCCAAAAATTGAAAGCTTATTAAAAGCAGCAGGTATGAATACTTGGGTGGATCTTTCAAAAGCTACTGTGCCACAAATTCAAGAAGTGCTTACGGCAGCTGGCGATAGATACAGATTGGCAGATCCAAAGACATGGCCTAAGCAAGCGGAACTTGCAGCTAATGGAAAGTGGACGGAATTAAAAGAATATCAAGATTTCCTTTCTGGAGGTAAAGAATAATTTACTTCACATATTTAAAAATCCAAAAAACTTACAAAAAAGCCCTACTAGATTTTTCCAGTAGGGCCTTTTTTGTAAGTTTTTTTTAAAGTTATCTATTTTAAATTGATCAAATTCTCCTTTACCAAATTTTGCAAATAGAATTTAGCTTGTTTGTTTATGTATTTTCCAACTACATCAAATTCTAAGTTTACATGATCTCCAATCTTTAAATCCTTAAAATTCGTATGTTCAAAAGTATAAGGTATAATGGCTACTGAAAACTTGTTGTTTTCCGGCTTTACAAGCGTTAGACTTACGCCATTAATTGTAACAGAACCCTTATCAACAAACATCATCTCTTCTGATTCTTGATAAGAAAACGTATACAGCCAACTACCTTCTTGATTTTCAATATTCAAACAAGTTGATAAACCATCTACATGTCCTTGGACAAAATGCCCATCAAATCTAGAATGTGCCAACATGGCTCTTTCTAAATTTACAGAATCACCTATAGTTAATTGGCCAATGTTTGAACGATCACAAGTTTCTTTTATAGCAGTAACTGTATGCGAATTGTCATCTTTAGCAATAACAGTTAAGCATACACCATTGTGGGAAATAGATTGATCGATTTTTAATTCATTTGAAATAGCAGAAGAAATGGTCAAATGTATATTTGAACCTTCTGTTTGAAGACTTTCTACTTTTCCTAAAGTTTCAATGATACCAGTAAACATATTAAAGTTTTTAATTTCCTCTACGCAATTCAATAAACCCACTTAGGATTTCATCACTCAAAACTATACCATTTACTCGTTTTTCGTAAACTTTACAGACATAAAAATAAACACCTTCTTCAAGGTCTTTACCTTTTAGGTTGGTTCCATCCCAATTTAGCTGAGGCAAACTATTTGTATGTACCAATCCACCCCATCGATTAAAGATCTGCATATCTACACTTTCAATGAATCTTTGAGCAATGGGAATGAAAAAATCATTTGCCCTATCAGAGTTTGGAGTAAAGACATTTGGCAATTCATATAACGGACAATTATCCACACAAACTATATTGCTTAAATCACTTTCGTTGCCAACAGAATCAATCGCTGTAACTGCATAGCAACCTGCAACGCCAAATTCAGGAGAATCGATATATTCTGTAACATCTGCAAAGGATACCGATCCTATTAAATCTAACTCTTCACCTTCTAAATTTGAATAATATATATTATACCTTTCGACATCATCCGTTTCTTCACAAACATCATTTGGATTTGTCCAATTAAGTAGGTTTTCAAAAAGATCTTCTTCTACAAAAATATCTATACTATCACAAATATTACTAACCATCAATTCCGGAGGACAAGGTGGAACGTTATCAAAAGGGATAGAACATTTCTCTTGCGATCGATTAAAAATTGGATTTACAATTCCTTCTACTCCATAAGAACCTATCGTTTTAATATAGTAGCAGTATTCTTCTCCATTAATCAAGCCTTCATCTCTATAGGTCGTATCTATGGTGATGTCAATGGAGTCAAAGCTACTGGCTCCGGGATCTTTTCTATAAATTACATATTCATAGTTTTCCCATGGAACATCAAACTCCCATGTCAAGACATTCGCTTCATCTGTAGGTGCAATGTCAAGAAAAACGGAAGAAGCTGCTGAAGTAAAACCCAAAGGTTCGGATTCATTATTTACATAAAAGGCAATTTGATAGGAATAGGGATTTGAAACTGTATTTAAATTTTCGTCCAAATAAGAAGTCACATTCGCACCAGCAAAAGTTGGACTACTAAATACAGCTCCAGGTATTGGATTAAAACCTGTATTTGTAATTCCCCCTGCTCTCCAAACTTCATAAACGTATGGACCCGCATTTAAAATTGTATCAAGATCTTCCGCAATGGGCTTAGCCCATTGCACAATGATTTCTCCATTCGAACCTTCAGTTGCATTTACATCGACATGAGTTATTAGCGGTAGATCTCTACTCAATTGCAAGCAAAGTTCTTCGGAAGCCAAACTTTCAACCAAATTAAATTCATTGCCGCCTGCGCTTAACCTGGCAAATTCCGCAAGGATTCTATAACAATAGGTATTCCCTCTTTCTAGCCCTTTATCAACATATATATAACGCCCATTTTCTAGCTCTTCTGTTAGGTTGATAATTTTAGCGTATCCTTTTCCTGCTAAACCAGGCACACAATTATCTACTGGAAATGGGTTGGAGCCAATTCTTCGCCAAACCGTAAAACCTCTGAAATATTCATCATCTGCATCCTCGCAGGCATAGGGACTTTCCCAACTTAGTTTTATATCTGCATTATCAGCTTCAGCTTGTAAGTCAAGAGGTGGTGGACCAACCACCTTAATCCTTACAGTTTTTAATGTTGCTAAGCCGGAATTGAAACCTCCGAAATAATCATCAACTGCTTTAAAGACAACTGTATAAAATTGATCTGAAATATGTTCGCATTGCGTTTCCCATTTAAAAGTTCCGATGACGGGTTGATCTTGATAACCAGCAGGTGCCGTAAAAGTAGCGGGACTGTTGTTTATAACAAAAGGTCCTCCCAATGCAGAAATTTCAATTTGTTGTAAAGGGACATCTGGATCGGTTGCAATCATATCAAATTCAATTACATCACCAGCAACAACACAAAGCACATCTTCCGTTTCTATTTCTGGAGGTAAGTTGTCACAAGTCAGAATCAAAATTTGCATATCCCTGATCATAGTGTCCAAAGGAAGACCATCTCTATATTCAATAATATACATGGCAATGTTGTACTCTCCCTCTTGTTGGGGGGCATCCCATATAAATTGACCAGTAGTTTCACTGAAATTGAAAATATTATCAGGTCCTATATTAACCTGATCTGGAAAAGAATACAAAGGCACGTCTGTATTGACATCCCGTTTGGGGACTATGAGTTTATAAGACAAACTATCACCATCGATGTCAAAAGCATTGGGATTGTGAATAAAACGTTTTCCAACACAACCAATATCAATGGGTGGTTGCAAAAGAATGGGAGAATTATTCAAAGGTTGAAATTGCGAACCAAATAAGGTTACTGTTGTTTGAAGAAAAAATTCTATTTGTTCTGAATTTGGAGGATTCACATTCAATATTTGGCCATTTCTATTTGCATCTTGCATGGACATAATATAATGCCCTGGACCTGGATATAAATGCTTCATCACGTAAAGATTCTTCTTCGTATCGTTTGGAAGACTTTCACCCTGAGGCGGACTGCCCGGTCCATTTGATCTCAGTACCCAATCACAAGTTCCATCACCCCAACAAACTTCAAGACTATCACGATCTGCCTGATCACTACTTTCTTTTGTATAGGTTGTCACTGTAGCAATGATGGTAAAGGGTTCATCAGGAACTTGAACATAAGTAATTTCTCCAGCTCTATTATGAGTTGCAGACAGCTCTTGCGACCATAAGGTCAAAAGCAGGACGAGTATTAACGAAAATTTGAATGATAAGGTGAAGAATCTATTCATGGTGGCATGTATTACAATCAAGAAATAGGTCTAATTTTTAACGGTAAATATGGCTTAATAGTTTGTTTATCAGGCATCTTAATTGACATATAAGTATTATTTATTGCCTTTAGTTAAAAAGTAAGCCTTTCAACAAGAATTTAGATACTTAATCTGCTTATTTACGTCTAAACTTCGAGGGTTTGCGTTACATTCCCTAACTTTGAACACACATGCGACCAAAATTAATAAGGAATACCACATTACAATGGACCATTATCGGCCTAATAGCCGCTGTGGTTGTTTTAAGTATGTTCCCACCTGATTTTAATGTAACTAGAAAAGGAGCAAATTATGCAGTGCATACTATGTTTGCTTGTCTATTTATGGGTCTATTCTTTTTAACCATCAGACAGCCTAGACTAATGTTTACTAGTTTTATTGGCTGTTCTATTCTTTGCCTCTTCTTAAAAAATGCTTCGAATAATACACTCTCCCATCCACAAAAAACCATAGAAGAGGTATTTGATATTTCTCAATTTAATGCTTCGGCATTTCATGAGAATGTTCATGCATCCATAAAATCAATCCTTGAAGATAATGCAGATGTTATTTCTGTTCATGAAATCAGTCCTGATTGGGGAAGAGAATTGAAAAAAGAACTTAAATCAGCTTATCCTTACCACACAATAGTTTATCGAATGGAAGATTTTTTAGGAATTGGGATTTTTTCTAAAAAACCTTTTAGCATGGTAGATACTTTTTATCATATGGATATTCCTAACTTGGCCGTGGACATCTCTAACGGACTTGATGAAATAAGTTTAGTTAGTAGTTTTGTCTACCCGGAGATTAGTTCTAATGACAATAAAAAGGTCAAGGCACATTTTCAAACAGTAAAAAATTACGTAAAAGAACTTGGCAAACCAGTCATTACTGTGGGAGATTACAATCAAGTTCAATGGTCAACACATTTGCAAGACTTGAAAAAAACTTGTATGCTGAATGATAGTAGAAGGTATCAGTTTTTTGACAATCCTACAGATCATATATTCTTTTCCCAACATTTTAATTGTGTTGATTTTCAAATTATATCTAATAGATTTACCAGTCACCTTGGAGTCAAAGGTTCTTATCAAATAAATAGAAATTTTGTCAATGCTGAAAAGATTATTAAATAGCTTCAAATTTGCGATAGCAGGCGTAATTGATCTTTTTAGTTTCACTCCAAATGCAAAAATTCATCTGGCTGCAGCCTTTGTTGCCACTTTTTTCGGATTTTATTTAAAAATAAATGCTACGGAATGGTGCTTAATTGTTATTGCAATAGGCATCGTTATCGCCGCAGAAGCTTTTAATACTTCCATCGAATACTTGACGAATTTAGTCACTTCAGAGTACCATGAATTGGCAAAAAAAACGAAGGATGTTGCTGCAGCTGCTGTTTTTATTACTGCTATAACCGCTGCTATTATCGGCATGATCATCTTTTTACCAAAACTGATCATGCATTTTAGTTGATTGACGAAAATGCCAACCACCAAAAAAGAATATTCAAAATTTTCAGTTTATTTTTGCCATCATCCAATAAAGTTGGGTTAATATTTGTTTTCTCTATCCAATAGAGAAAATGAATAGATCTATCAGAAATACTATTTTTTTAATATTTTCAATTTTATTGACTAGTCAATTATTTTGCCAAGAGCAAATTGGATTGAGAACAAGTACCTATGCGGGCATGCATGGCGCTCAATTGAATCCTGCGAATTCTGGTCATTACCCATTGCAATGGGAAGTTGGCCTCTTTTCAGCTGCCGCATTTTTCGAAAATAACTTTGCATTTATTACAAACACTTCCACTGGACATCTTATCAAAAATAGTGAAGATATAGAAGCAGGATATAATCAAGAATTGAATCCATTGTCTAATTTCTATTATGATTTTAATCCAGATTCTACTTCCAATAGATTTGCAAATTTACAACTTAAAGTAAACGGTCCTTCAATATTGTTCAAACCAGATGAAACTCAGGCTGTTGGTGTATTTTTCAATGCTAGAGCTTCTATGTCTACCAAAAAAATTCCTGGGATATACAATTATTATTATTTTGCTGCTAAAGGAGTAGGGGAAACGGTCCCTTTAATTCCTGCTAAAATTGCCTCAATGGCTTGGACGGAATTGGGCTTTCATTATAGCAAGAGCATTGAAACGTATACTGGCAAAATAGCTATTGGAGCAAATATAAAATATCTACAAGGCTATGAAGCTATGTTTGCAGATCTTGGTCAGATGACCTATTCCATGTCAGTCAATTCAGACACTATTAATGTGGAAGGAGTTGATTTTGAATTTGGTTATACTAATTCAAACATTGACATGATGGATGGGCAAAATTTAAAAGCTAAAGTAAATGGTAAAGGGGTAGGCGTTGACATTGGCTTTAACTATATGGTTGATGGCTATGAAGATCAGTATCTTTATAGGATTGGCATTTCTCTACTGGATATTGGAGCCATTCGATTTAAGCAAAATACCGAAGTACATAGATTAGATACGGAGATTGATTTTGAACTTTCAGAATCATTATATAAGTCATTAACTACCGCTGAAGCATTGACAACACAATTGAGTAATGATGCCCTTGGAACAGCGACAGCTTCCTATGTTGGCAACGAATTTCTTGTCGGATTACCTGCTGCAATTGCGCTTCAAGGAGATGTAAATATTATCGAAGGATTATTTGTTTCTGGTCAATGGTTGCAAGGGATCGCTTTCGCTGAAAAAAGTGTACAAAGAGAAAGTTTAGTAAATATTACACCTCGATATGAACACAAATGGGGTGAAATTCATTTCCCTATTTCTATGTACAATTATAAATCTTTAAACGTTGGCATGTCCCTTAGATTAGCCTTCTTGACAATAGGGACAGATAACCTAGGTTCTTTTATGAAAAGCAAAAAATATACTGGAACGGATTTCTATGTGGGCTTAAAACTTTATTCTTTTGGTTCTGGCTTTAATATAGGAGGAATAAACTTTGGTGGAAGAGGAAAGAAGGTGAAGTGCTATGATTTTTAATGGTGAAAGCTTAAAGTTTTTTCGAAAAGATTTTTATCGTAGTTGAAACTTTCGTTCATCGTTGAATAAATTCTAGGAATACCTAAATCAACGATGAACGAATTACGATGAACTATGAACTAAAAAAATCTACGGCGCCGCTCTAATCGTCGTCGATTGTTGAATCCAACATGGCACCTTATAAGAACTTCCAACTTTTAATGATCGCTGAAAGATGTCTTCCTTACTAGGCATATATTGGGTATACTTTCCAATTAATTTCTTCGCCTCTGATGCAGTCTCCGGATCACGTTTTGCTTTGTTCCATTCGTCAATAGCAACCCAAGTTATTCTTTGACTATCGAAACCTGTTCCAGAGCCACAGAGCGCCCCAGAGGAGGCATAAAGTTTCCCAATAAGGATGTGAGGTTTTCCCCAGCCTGGTTTTTGCTCTAATGCTTTTCGTGCATAGGTCCTAGCCTTGCTGTATTTCTTAAATTGAGAATAATAAATCTTAGCCATTGTCAAATAATACTGTGCTTTCTTTTCTGGATCAGAAGAGGCATTTGCTTTTTCTTCATAACATCCTAAGGCACCATTGTAATCTCCGTTTCTTAGCTTATCAGAACATAGGGCTGCAGGGGCAGTTGTTGTTGTTTGAACAGGTGGAAAACAACGCGTCATTTCAGGTTTTAATTTATTTAAATCCGGGTCGGAATCAGAACATTTCCCCCATTTCAATCTTCCATACACAGAGGCGATCGTCTCACAGTCTGTAGGGTTTTCTTGATACTCGATCATGTATTTCGCTTTATAATAAGCACAATCATAAAAACCTTCTACACCTTCCATCGTTTCTAACCTTGCCGGAGCATAACCACTCACAAGCGCCCAACGCTCTTTCTCTCTAGCAGTCTTAGCATTCTTAGTTCCATAATCAACAACTTCAAGAATTTTTGCCGCATACATTCTTGTCTCTTCTAAAGGTATTTCTCCACCAATGTATAAGTCTACCATCAAGGCAGTAAATGGATTCACTACAAAATCTGGAGATTTTTCACCTTCCTTGTCAATCACTTCCTTGAAGAGATCATATTTCTCCTTATTTGTTTTTTTGTCAGGAAAGCTATAATAAAGTTTAAATGCTTTTAAGCCTTTGTACATTGAAGCTTTATCTGGATAACACATTGAAGCTTGATCATAGAAATCTAAAATTTTGTTTGTGTATTCTTCCTTCTTAGCAGCATCCGTTTCTGTTGTTAAAAAATGCTCATAAAATTTAACCCCGTCTAAATAATGATAGTCCCTGACTCCGTCAGCAGCTGGTGCCATCTCGTAGGCTTTTTGCCAATATGGAAAAGCTTCTGCATATTGTTTTTGTTTTAAAAAATCACGATACAAAACATGATTGGTTTTAGCACCTTCTACATTATTTGAATCCGTAAATTTTTTACATGGACTTAAATTTTGATTTACAGGAGGTGGAGGAGGTGGCGTTTCCTTTACTACTTGAGTAGTAGTAGGAGCAACCTTTGGGGTACATGCTTCAAGTAACAAAAATGCTACGAAAGCCATAAATATAATGTTGATTCTCATGATGAAAATTTAATTAAGAAATGTGGTTTTTGGAGCATAAATACAAGGCAAAGATATAGATTCTAAAGTGATACATACATAATATATCATATATAATTAAAAAAGCCCCGCTTACTATGTAAACGAGGCTAAAGTATTTTTTTTACTTAAAGTAAATATATAAGAAACTTAAGTTTTTCTTAAAATCTCAACTTTATGGAAGTACCTATACAAGGTAAATTGACAGTGCTTCCTTCCATGATTCCTTGCATAAAAGCATTTTCTTTGTCAGGTCTAGTACTATTGTACTTTGCTATTTTCTCATCAGCCTTGCCTGCAATAGAAGGATCTACAGATTTCGCTTTTCTATACTTATCAACAGCCGCGATGTATGCACATTTAGTTTTGAAAGCATCTCCACATTTACTTGCATTTTGAATGTAGATATTTCCAATTAATAAATGAGGCTCTCCCCAATCAGGTCTCAGTTCAGCAGCTTTCTTTGCATTAGAAACACCTTCTCTCAAATTCTTTTGCTTTAAGCCTGTAATTTGACCGATTTGGTAATAATACAAACCTTGCTTAGATGGATCTGTTTCTTGGCCAATTGCTTCTTTATATTTTGCGATAGCACCTGCATAATCTCCTGCCTCTTTTGCTTTCTTTGCCATCATAGCTGGATTGTTAGCTTCAAATTCTTGTTGTCTTTTTGCATTTTCAGCGCCTGCATATTTAGCCCACTTTCCTTCCAACTCTGCTAGCAAAGGATCTTGTTCAGTACATCCTTGTCTTTTTAAAACCTTTATAGTTTCCTTGATTACATCTGGATTGTCAGCATCCTTTCGGTAATCCGGCTCTACCTTTTGCTTAAAGTATTCACAGTCAAAAATTTGGTTTTCGTAAGGGGTAATTATTCCCAATGCCGCTTCCTTAGCTTGTTGATATTGTGTTTTGTATTTTTCGCTGCTAGCTATGTTATGATCTGCAACTCTTATAATCTCATCATTAATGGCTCTCATTTCCTCAGCTGTCAATTTATTCTCTGTAAACCTGTAAATTGATATGTAAGCATATGGCGTAAGCAAACTATACTCCGTTGCATTTCCTGCCGTTTTAAATGCCTCATTTAAGACAATCTGTTGCTCATCAAAAGGCATTTGGAGGGTATACATATCCAATGCTTTTCTTCCCTTGTAAAAAGCGATTTTTTCCTCAGGGGTTTTCTTCTCCATCTTAATAGCTCCAGATTCAAAGCAGGCGATGACACCATCGTACAAAGCAATAACCTTTGCTTTGTATTCAGCCTTTTTAGCTTCATCCGTTTCTTTTTCTAACAGATGCTTATAAATCTTTATTCCGTCAGCATAATGCGTATCTCTTTTTCCATCAGCTGCAGGGGCAGCTTCAAATACAGTTGTCCAAAAAGGTATAGCAGAATCTAAATCTTTAGATTTCATGTGCCCTCTATAAATAGAGTGTGCTCCTTCTAGTTCATCTAAATTGCTTGCGCTGTTCCAATTCGCACATTGTGCTTGAAGTGAAACTTGACTAACAATAGAAAAAGCAAGTAATAGGGTAAAAGCAAGTAATTTTTTAAAAACAATCATTTTAATTAAATTTTCTTTTATAAAACCAAAGGTTATCATTTAGGGTAAATCCTAAATTTAACTTCATATATGATTCATTTAGTGAATTTGAGGTTCCAAATTTTCCTAATTCTAGGCCAAGATTAAAAAACGCAGTTTGTCCTCTTGGCAGTATTATGGGCATTCCTGTACCTATTGTAATACCGAAAACGCTCAATTGTTCACCGAATTCATCTGCGCGGGGGTCTTTGTCATAAAAGGCACCCAAACGATAACGGACTCTTTGCATGTATTTATTGTATGAACTAACATCAGGCGTCCATTCTCCTCCAGCAGCTACTCTCCAAGAATTTAATAAATCCTCAGATTTTCCGTCATTTTCATAGTTACTCCATTGAGACGCAGAATAATCGATTCCGATACGAAATTTGTTTTCATTTTCATACATAAAACCAATTCCAAAGCCTCCAGGGAGCACCGCTTTGCCTTTTAGATCTACTACATTTCGAAGGGTATCTATTCCTTGGGGTGGATTAAAAGTGGAACTTCTTCTTCTATATAACTGAGAGGTACTGGTATTAACTTCAGACTGAGAATTTAGATAAATTCCTGCAGTTATGCTCCGACCAGAATTAACCATTTCTTTCTTATCATTCAATTTTTTGAATTGATGTTTGTACTGTGCTCCAAATGACCA
This sequence comes from uncultured Saprospiraceae bacterium, assembly GCA_938018185.1. Taxonomy (GTDB): domain Bacteria; phylum Bacteroidota; class Bacteroidia; order Chitinophagales; family Saprospiraceae; genus JALZVN01. The sequence continues at coordinate 1,565 of CALIIW010000108.1, read as the reverse complement.
TACCAAGCCACTCAAACTAATCTCATCAAGAAGATCATTGTAATATACATTATCGTCTCCGTCAAAAAAGACTTCTCTTTCGTTGATTAGATTGCCAAACATATAGCCAGCATTAATTCCAAATGAAAAATCTTTATGCCTAACAGCATTCGTCCAAATCAATTTGTAGGTTCCTCCTTTACCTGTAAAGTTTGTAAGCAAACTATCAGTCTCAGTTGCTGAGTTTATTTGAACATTGTAGCCAACATTTGTATAGGGTACTAAGGCTAGATTCATTCTCCAATATAATAAAGGAGGTCGATTGTCTAGTTCAATGTTAACTTCGTTTTTCATTGGAAAACCTAAAGATAAATACTGAAAGTTTCCAGCAAAAGTGTTTATCTTTTTATCACCAGTATCCAACTGACCATATTTAAAAAATCCACTTACATCAAAGACCGTACGATCTATAAAACCTATAGAAGCAGGATTTACCAAGTTTGTAGCATACCTACTGTTGAATGACGCTCCAAGACCACCCATAGCAGCTGATATGGCAAAATTTTGATCAGCAATGTCGCCTAAACCAATTCTAGAATAAGGAGAATTAAATTTTGGGGTGTTATTATCGCTAGAGTAAACTTGTGCAGAAGCATAAGGACTTATTGCTAATAATAGCAATATGGATAATAAAGTATACTTAAATTTTAAGGGCATTATGGTTTAATATTTTATTTAATCCTACAAGCACTAGATTAGGGTGCACAAATATCTTTCTTTTCAATCTTTTCACAAAGTAATTCGAGTCGCCGCCAGTCAAAATGACCTTTAATTGGCCATATTTCTTAGAATATCTCTCAATAAATCCTTCCATTTCTAATAAAGTCGCCATTTGAGCTCCTGTGATCATCGATTCTTCGGTATTCCTACCATACAATCCTTCATATTTCGAAAGCTCAAATAATGGAAGTTTTGCGGTGAAATGGTGCATTGCTTCCAATCTCATGTTCATACCTGGACTAATTGCTCCCCCAAAATATTCTCCTTTTTTATTTATAAAGTCATATTTTATGCATGTTCCAGCATCAATGACCAAGCAATTACTTTTTGGATATAACTCATTTGCACCTATTACTGCTGCCAATCTATCATTTCCCAAAGTTTTTGGGCTCTTATATTTATTATTTATGGGAATCTTGACCTTATGGGATAAAATAATATTCTGTTTATTTTTTTGAATCTTTCTTTTGAAAGGTTCACTTACTATAGTTACTGTACTCAGTACTATTCGTTGTATTTGAGGTTTATCTTTTAAAAGTTTATTTAACTCCCTAAAGCCAAACTTATCCCAAATCTGTTTTTCAAGCAGTTTGTGGCCATTAAAGATGGCAGTTTTGGTCCTGGTATTTCCTTTATCAATTGCAAGATTCATTCAAAAAGATGTTAGAACGGCATTCCTTGGTGTATGATCAATGTTTGAAATGACGCGTTCCTGTTTTTACCATTGGAATTCCATTGGCATTGCAATAATCAACACTAGCCTGATCATTCTTAGAACCTGCAGGTTGAATTACAGCAACTATTCC
>CALIIW010000107.1 GCA_938018185.1 uncultured Saprospiraceae bacterium | reverse complement strand
TTTGCTGAAATTTGAAAAGACTTCATTCTTGTGAGGGTTCCAGGAAATACTAGTCCTTTCCCCATGGTTATCCCAGCAGCACCAGCAATGATAATAGCGGAAATTTCAAATGTGCCATGAATCCAGATAGTAAGAAACGATTCTAGGAAAACCCCTTTTTGATAAAAGAAATATTGGAATGCGCCTAGCATTATGCCATTTTGAATCATAACTCCGATGGTGCCTATTGCATAAAAAATCCCAGTTATAAATACTAAAAAAGCCACCATGATATTATGTAGGGTTATCCCCATTGCCATACCGAATCTACCTTTCTCTTTATAAACCTTCATTGGATCTCCAGACTCGATATTTTCAATAGTCATATCCACATAACTATCTCCCAATATAATTCTTGAAAATTCTACATCAATAGCAGAAGAGACAACTCCAATAGCAACAGATAAAATAAAAACTGCTAAAGAAAGTCTAAAAGAAGCTCTAGAATCATGAATCAATTTTGGCAATTCATCTGTCCAAAAAGTCTTGAGTCTATTTTTCTCAGATTTTTTATTGGTGTATATGCCTTGGAAAATAGATTGGGCGATGCCATTCAAATAAACCCTAACAGATCGATTGGGGTAAAAGGTGCGACTAAAGGAAAGGTCATCCGTGATCTCAACAAAAATGTCTTTTAGCTTATCAGGGTCCTGCTCTTCCTGCTCTAGAACTTTTTCATACGCCTTCCACTTCTCATTATTCTGCTTTATGAAACTTGTTTCTTTCATCTATGAGTTAAAAAGGCTCTATTTTTAGAGGATATTTTGAAAAGAAATTGATTTCGCTAACTTCTTGACTAAAGTTTAATGAAATTTAGTATTTAAAACGCAATTAATATAATTTTGATGCGTACAAATACAGCAAAAGCAGATTCAAGATAAATGAATAGCATCGATATAAGGACGACACAAAATGTGATCATAGAATATGAGCTAGCAGCCCTGCGTGATCGCTTTATTGCTTTGCTTATTGATGTAATCATTGTAGGTGTCAGTTGGTACGGCATAGTATTTTTGCTAATGGAATTTGGCGGTTGGTATTTTGATAGGTTTTTGAGTACCATTTTGGGCTTATTGCCATTATTGGGTCTTGTATTGTACCAATTATGCATGGAAATATTTTCAAATGGACAATCCATCGGCAAGAAAGCCTTGGGACTTAAAGTCGTCCGCATAGATGGTCAAGAGCCATCTTTGGGAGATTATTTGCTCAGAGCGGTATTTCACCTTATCGATACCTTTTTTTCCTTTGGAATTATCGGCGCTTTGATGATTAGTTCTTCTGACAAAAACCAACGACTTGGAGATATGACGGCCACTACTACTGTCATAAAGAAAAAAGGTAACCAACAATTCAAACTCTCTGATATTATGACGATCAATACGATCGAAGATTATGAACCAATTTATCCAGAAGTAAAAAATCTTGCAGAGAAAGACCTCTTAGTTGTAAAAAGTACGCTTTTAAGGTATAGAAATCATCCAAATAATGCGCATCTTCAAGCTATTAATGCTTTGACTAAAAAATTAGCCGGCTTGATGGACATCAAAGAAGTGCCTACTAATAACATTGATTTTTTAAAGACATTGATCAAAGATTATATTGTTTTAACGAGATAGAAGTGAATTAAACCACTTCGAAAGAAGAAGAAATACAAATGGGTAGAAGGAAGAAAAAAGTGATCATCTTAGAAAATGTAAAAATCCATGGCTTAGCCGAAAAAGGCAGAGGTGTAGGAAAGGATGCAGAAGGCCGCGTGGTATTTGTAGAAAGAGTAGTTCCCGGAGATGAAGTAGATGTTAAGGTATCTAAAAAGAAGAAATCTTATTTGGAAGGATTTCCTTTAAAATTTCACCAAAAATCAGATTTAAGAATAGAACCTTTTTGCAAACATTTTGGCGTTTGTGGCGGCTGTACTTTGCAAAACTTAGCCTACGAGCAGCAATTGGCTTTTAAACAAGATCATGTTCTTCAAACCTTGCACCGAATTGGCAAAGTTGAAGCAGAAGAATATTTACCTATCCTGCCAGCAGAAAGCATTCAATATTATCGAAACAAATTAGAATTTACCTTTTCAAATAAGCGATGGCTTACAAAGGAAGAAATTGATACAGATGTTTCAAACCTTGAAGACGTGGTGGGTTTTCACAAAAGAGGGGCATTTGATAAGATCCTTAACATTGATCACTGCCACCTCCAAGCAGAGCCATCGAACAAGGTTAGAAATGACATCAAGGCTTTGGCCATAGAAATGGGACTTAGCTTTCATGATGTAAGAGCCCATGAAGGAATGATGCGGCATATTTTGCTGCGCACGACTACCCTTGATCAAAACATGATGATTGTTAGCTTTTTTCAGGATGATCAAGAAGCCATCAAAAAATTACTCGATCAAGTCATTGAACAAAATCCACAATTGACTTCTGTTTTTTATTGTATTAATCCCAAACTGAATGATTTCATGTTAGACCTTGAAATGCATCACTATTATGGAGATGCATGGATTGAAGAAAAACTAAGAGATGTTACTTTCAGGATTGGTCCAAAATCTTTTTTTCAAACCAATACCAAGCAAGCGGTTAGATTGTTTGAGGTCGTGGAGAAATTTGCTGGTTTGACTGGCAATGAAAATGTTTATGATCTTTATACTGGCATAGGAAGTATTGCCTTATTCTTAGCAAGTCAATGTGCACAAGTTGTTGGGATAGAAGAAGTCGAAGCTGCTATTGAAGATGCCAAGCTGAATTGTGATTTAAATGATATTAAAAATGCCATCTTTTATGCTGGAGCTGTCAAGAATTTAATGACAGAAGCTTTTGTTTTGGAACATGGCGTTCCAGATGTCTTAATTACTGATCCTCCAAGAGCTGGTATGCATTCAAAAGTGATTGAGCTCTTAAGACAAATGAAAGTCCCGAAAGTCGTATATGTCAGTTGCAACCCTGCAACTCAAGCGAGAGACATCCAATTGCTTTCTGACTTATATACCTTAAAAAAGGTGCAGCCGGTTGACATGTTTCCACATACACATCATATAGAATGTGTAGCTTTATTAACTTTGAAGTGATTTGAGAATATCTTAATTGAAAGAAAAATAGATGGATACGGAAAGGAGATTAAATAAGTTAAAAAAAGATTTGGAGCCTTATCTTGTTATGATGGATAAGGCCTCGGATGAATTGATCAATCAAGAGATTACGAAATATCCCATATACATAATACATGATCAGGAAATTAATTTAGGGATTCCATTAGTCGAAGCTGAGAAAAATAAAGCTTCCTTTTCAATTAATGTGAGTACGCTTGAGGAGTTTGCCACTAAAAACGTCATCAAAAAAGAGAGAGTAGAAAACTTCATTGAAATCTATAAGAATGCCGATGATTATTTCTGCCTTTTTATTATTGACCACTTAGGCTCGAAATTTGCATTTACCCCAAGAGACTAATCCCTCCTTAGTGTTTTCCTGATATTTAGTGATTTATGATACCCCCTGCTTAAAAGAATAAGTGTATGGTAAGCAGAGCAGCAGATTCAAATTTTATTGGTGAATTGAAAAATAATAATAATAAAGAATTAGAAGTGACTTCTGATAAGCTATTAAAGATTTTATTGATAGAGGACAATCCGGCTGACGCCAAGATGGTACAACTTTTATTGGTGGACTCGGACTTAGAGCAGCATACTTTAACCGTCCAAAACACCTTGACTACTGGATTAGAAGAAATCAAGAATAATGATGATTTTGATGTAGTATTATTGGATCTGAGCCTACCAGATAGTAATGGTTTTGATACACTTAAGAAATTAATTTCAGCACATCCAAATACTAACGTCATTGTTCTGACTGGTCATTCAGACAAGCAATTAGGACTAGAAGCTGTAAAATTAGGCGCTCAAGATTTTCTGGTTAAGGGTTCTTACAATTCTGAATTGTTTAGCAAGACTATTCGGTTTGCAATAGAAAGGAAAAAAATCAAAGAGAATTTAGAAGAAGCCCAACTTCGTTATCAAAATATTTTCACAAATTCAAAAGATGCTATATACGTTTGTGATCTTGAAGGGAAATTGATTAATTACAATAAGGCAACGAGTAATCTTACTGGTTATGATAAAGAGAATTTATTAGGGATAAATATCACTAGCTTTTTTGAAGATGCTGAGTTTTGGGATAGTTTTCTGAATAGAATATTGCAGTCAAACATTGTAGTTGAGGAGGAGATAAACCTTGTTTGCAAAGATGGATCCATTAGAAATTGTATCATTTATGCAGGCAAACTTAGCTACGGAAATTTTTCTGGTGTCAACGGATTTATCACTGATATTACAGAAAGAAAACAAGCAGAAAAATTAAGGGAGGATAGAAAGATTGCAGAAAAGACCAACAAGCTGAAAGAACAATTTATTGCTTCTATTAGTCACGAGATGAGAACACCAATGAATGCCATCTTAGGCATGAGTAATTTGGTTTTGCAAACGAAGATGAACCAAGAACAGTTCAATTACATTTCTTCCATCAAAAATTCTTCAGAATTATTGCTAGGAATTGTGAATGATATACTTCAAATTTCTTCCATTCAGAATGGCAAGATCAAGTTTGAGTATGACGTTTTTGACCTTCACGATCTTTTGGCCAATTTGATCTCCGTGATGCAGTATAAGGTTTTTGAAAAAAATCTTGAATTCACTTTAGAGGTAAATCCTACGATCCCGAGATATTTAATTGGAGATAAATTAAGATTGAATCAGATCCTATACAATCTAGTAGGAAACGCCATAAAGTTCACTGATGAAGGCCATATCAGGATAAAAGTAGAAGAGTTAAATGACAGTAATGGGACTTGGCATATACAATTTATGGTAGAAGATACTGGAATAGGCATACCAGGCGATAAAATTGGAGTAATTTTTGAAACGTTTACAAGAATACGCACAAAGGAGCGTATTTATGAAGGAACAGGCCTTGGTTTATCGATTTCAAAGAATTTAATCGAGTATCAAGGGGGTAAAATATGGGTTGAAAGTACCGTTGGAGAAGGGTCAAGATTTTATTTTGACTTAATTTTTGAAGAAGGCCAAGAACCAGAAGCTGGTTCGGTTTTAGAGACTTTAGACCCAATGACAAGCTTTAACCTATTGTTGGCAGAAGATCACCCGATAAATCGGGTAGTTGCTACGCAAACGCTGAAAAAGCATTTTCCAAACCTGAACCTGACGATTGCTGTAAATGGACAAGAAGCGGTAGAGAAAGTGGAAGAAATGGATTTTGACATTATCCTAATGGATATTCAAATGCCAATCATGGATGGTGCAGAAGCTTCAAAAACGATTAGAAAAATGGATTCAGAAAAATCCAAAATTCCAATTTTGGCCATGACAGCACATGCAAATATTAAAGAAGATGAAAGATATAAAGACTATGGCATGAATGATTATGTGTTGAAACCGTTTGAACCAGAACAGTTATTTCACAAAATCAGTAAATACATAAGACTCAAAAAAACCTTATAAAACTTAAATGTTTAAAAATGAATAATACTACTAGTAACACTTATCAATTTATCAATCTCGAGTATTTAGACCTAATGTCTGATGGAGATAATGGTATGAAGAAAATCCTTTTGGAAATGCTTTTGGATGAACTTCCAACGGAATTTGACAAAATGGTTAGCTGCAAAGAGAGCAAATCTTGGAATGACCTTAGTGAGGTTAGCCACAAAATGAAATCAACATTAGCCTATGTTGGCAATGAAGAAATGACTGTTTCTAATAAAACCATAGAGGTTTTGGCGAAAACAGAGCAAGATCTTGATCAAATACCTACTTTACTAGACAGCTTAAAGACAAACTTGGATCGGGTGATGCCTGAGCTTAAAATAGAGCTTTCAAGGCTATAATACTTCCATAATTTAATTCTATCTTTGATTCCAATTGAAATTCGAAAGGAATATGAAGATTTTGGTTTGTGAAGACCAAGAAATATTGCTTGCCTCTTTGGAGTTTAGACTAAGAAAAAATGGCTTTTCCGTTATTACCGCTAAAGATGGTAAAGAAGCCTTAACGAAAGTTGAAGAAGAACATCCAGATTTGGT
>CALIIW010000106.1 GCA_938018185.1 uncultured Saprospiraceae bacterium | reverse complement strand
GCTTCTTAAAAAAAGAAACGTTGAAATCGTTGCCATCAACGATCTAACTGACAACGGTACTTTAGCTCACCTTTTAAAATATGATTCCGTTCAAGGAGCATTTGAAGGAAAGGTAGCTCACGACAAAGATTCAATTACTGTAAATAGAAAGAAAATAGCAGCTTTCTCTCAAAGAGACCCATCTAAGCTTCCATGGAAGAAGATGAAAGTAGATATCGTATTAGAATGTACTGGATTCTTCAGAACTAAAGAAGGTGCTAGTAAGCACTTAAAGGCTGGAGCTAAAGATGTTGTAATTTCTGCTCCTGGCAAAGGAGATGGAATCCAAACCATCGTTCTTGGGGTAAATGACGAAGATTTAGACAGAAGAGCTAATATCTTCTCTAATGCTTCTTGTACTACTAACTGTCTAGCGCCTGTTGTAAAATTAATCAATGACAATTGGGGCATCGAAGTTGGGTCTATGACTACGACTCACGCTTATACTTCTGATCAAAGAATTCAAGATGCACCTCACTCCGATTTGAGAAGAGCTAGAGCAGCTGCAATGAACATTGTACCTACTTCTACTGGTGCGGCTGTTGCCGTTGGAAAAGTAATTCCAGAGGTTGCTGGCAAATTAGACGCCATTGCAGTTAGAGTGCCTGTTGTAACTGGTTCTATGATCGAGCTTAATGTGATCTTAAATAAAACAGCTACTGTTGATTCCGTAAATAACAAATTCAAAAGAGCGGCTGGTGGCAAGTTAAAAGGAGTTTTAGAATTCCAAACGGACCCAATAGTATCTTCTGATATCATTAGAAACCCACACTCTTCTATTTTTGATTCTTTGATGACTTCTGTCAACGGAAGATTATTAAAAGTAGTGTCTTGGTATGACAATGAAGCTGGATACTCTGCTAGACTTGCTGATCTTGTTGGCATGATTGCTTCTGGCAAAAAAAGCAAGAGAAAACCTGCTAAGAAGAAAACAGCTAGAAAAACTACTGCAAAGAAAACGGTAGCAAGAGCTAAAAAAGCAACTCCTAAAAGAGCTGCTGCGAAAAAGGTTGCACCTAAGGCTAGACCAAGAAAAGTTGGTTCTAGAAAAAGTACAACTGTAAGAAGAGCAAAGAAATAAGCCAAGGCTTAATTAATAAAACACGAATAAAAGGATGTCTCTTTAAATAGAGATGTCCTTTTTTAGTATATGTCATTAGCCAATTGAAGGCATTTTAATATCTTTGGATGCAAAAGCAAAATAATTATGAATTTCTCCAATAAAAAAGTCCTGCTAAGAGTAGATTTCAATGTACCCTTAGATGCTAATAATAACATAACTGACGATACTCGAATCAAGTCAGCGCTGCCTACCATTCAAAAATTGTTAGCAAACAATAATGCAGTGATCCTAATGTCTCATTTAGGCCGTCCGCTAAAGTCCTTATTAGACGACGGATCCATCAACAAAGAAAAGTATACACTCAAACATTTGGTGGAGCACCTTTCTTCTGCGCTTAATCTTGAGGTGCAGTTTGCTGCGGATACCGTAGGAGAGGAGGCTAGAAATAAAGCAGAATTTCTAAAACCTGGAGAAGTACTGTTATTAGAAAATACAAGATTCAATAAAGGAGAGAAAAAAGGTGATGAAGATTTTGCCAAACAACTTTCTCTGCTTGGGGATGCTTATGTGAATGATGCATTTGGCACGGCACATAGAGCACATGCTTCAACAGCCACGATTGCTCAATACTTCGAAGCTTCTGAAAAAGATTTTGGCTTATTGATGAATAGAGAAATAGAAAATGCGACCAAAGTTTTAAATTCTTCTGAACTTCCGTACACGGCAATTATTGGCGGTGCTAAAGTTTCAGATAAGATACTTCTGATTGAGAAGCTGATGGCAAAAGCAAACCAACTGCTTATTGGTGGTGGTATGGCTTATACTTTTATCAAAGCCGAAGGTGGTGCCATTGGCAATTCATTATGTGAAGATGAAAAGTTGGATGTCGCTCGAAACATCTTAGACAAAGCCATCGAAAATAATTGTGCGATTCAATTGCCTGCTGATAGTATTATAGCAGATAGGTTTGATAATAATGCCAATATAAAGGTTGTTGACAGTACTAAAATACCAGATGGCTGGATGGGTCTTGACATAGGTCCAAGAGCCAAGTCTGATTTTACACTTTTTGTAGAAAATTCAAAAACCATTTTATGGAACGGCCCAATGGGAGTTTTTGAAATGGAAAACTTTGCTAATGGTACGCGGGCCATTGCTCATGCCGCTGCCTACGCTACTCAATATAACCGTGCTTACTCCTTAATAGGTGGCGGAGATTCCGTTGCTGCAATCAATCAAACAGGACTACAGGATCGTGTAAGTTTTGTTTCTACCGGCGGAGGCGCAATGTTAGAGTTTCTAGAAGGGAAGCAATTGCCTGGCATAGCCGCCATAAAACGGTAAACGGTGATTGGTAAAGAGTAAAGTTAAAAGGAGACGAATTGTAAAACTTTTCATTTTCAGATTATCCCGCAAGGCGAAGGCTCTTAAATTCTAAAGAATATAATGGATCAAAAAGACCCCAAAATCTAAGGACTTCAGAGAAGTCCATTATGTTAACGAAAAGGCTTCTATAATATCCCAGTCGCAAAGTGGCCCTTCTTTAAATTTAATAAATTTAAAGCAGGGCACTTTGGGAGTGGACTTCCGGGTGCAAATTCCAATCTAACGTAAGATGATTCCGCTGGAATCATGTTTTATCCTATCAGGTAACAATTATGTATGTCTAAATGAGTCCAACTATTCAGAAGTTAACAACCTGTTCGCAAGGATCCTCCATAGGAGTCCTTTGGACTTTCAAGACAAATCACAGTTTTCTCTTTCAAAACGGTAAGCAGTGATTGGTAAAGCGTAAAGTTAAAAGTAGACGAATTGTAAAACTTTACCATTTTCAGATTACTATTCACCATTTTCTCTTTCCCAACACTTCCCCCTACCCTATTTAGGTTATATTCACCTCTAATCCCTTAATAATCAGGCTGTATACTTCCAAATAAATTGAGAAATGATTATATTTATTTGAGAAGCATACTAATATTTCCCATGAATAAAATTTCTCTTACTCTTCTGATCTTTATTTTTCCACTGCTACTTTTCAGTCAGGTAACACCTGATTTTTCTTTTAACGATTCAGATGGGATCAATCATGAATTGTATGCGGACTATCTAAATCAAGATAAAGTCGTTTTTATAGAATTTATGTTTATTGCTTGCCCACCCTGCAAGGCTTATTTACCATACATGAAAGACTTGTACGCAGAATATGGTTCTGGTAATGAAGACGTTGAGTTCTTTCATTTCACCACTAGTTTTAGCGATCCCAATTCTGATATGGCAGATTACAAAATTGAAGAAAGTATTCCATTTCCTATGGTTGGCTCAGATGGCAGTTCTATTCCTACTTTTAATGAATACAAGAGTGGTACCTATGGAACCTTCTTTGGTACACCGACCTTTGCAATCATAAAGCCTAATGGCGAAGTAACTTTAGCTAGACCTCCAGGCGATCAATCGACTTGGAATCCAGTTTTGAGGGACTTAATAGATGAAGCACTTGGTATTCAACCGCCTCCTCCTCCACCGCCACCTGTGACTTATAATATTTCAGGAACCATTCTAGATGCTGCAGGCGCAGCTTTTGAAACTTCAGCTTCAGGAGATGGACTAATTATTAAACTTAGTGGTGATACCACATTGACAACTACAGACAATCCATTTACATTTGAAAACATTCCTGAAGGAATGAATGTAGAAATAATTGCTGAAAGTGCAAGTGATCAAATTCTGGCTGGAATTACCACATTTGATATTGTGATGATTTCGCAATATATCTTAGGATCAATTGATTTAAGTTTAAATCAAAAAATTGCTGGAGATGTGAATTGCAGCGGATCCTTATCCACCTTTGACATTATCAATCTTAGGCAATTAATTTTATACATTGAAAATAACTTGCCCTGTGGATCATACAAAGCTGTCCCTGCTTCATTTATCGCTGATCCTAATTCAACGATTGATGCTATTGAATCGCAAATCTCAATCACAAATTTAGATAGCGACTTAAACAACCAAAACATGTTTCTGATAAAAGTTGGAAATATCAATTATTAAACCACAGCCTTTTTAATTCTAAACCTTACATTTGCTTTTCCATTTATCCTATGAGTGATTAAATCACTTCATTTACAAAACTTCTATGATAGACATCATTGGTTTGACTGCAGCTATGTTAACTTCTTTGGCCTTCTTACCGCAGGCAATAAAAACATATAAAAGTAAATCTGCAGAAGACTTGTCTCTGTCCATGTTTTTAATTTTCATTTTAGGTCTCTGCTTATGGCTCACTTATGGCATAATGAAAAATGACCTGCCAATCATATTATCAAATATCATCACTTTGGTTTTGGCTGGGAGCATCCTCTATTTTAAAATAAAAGATATTCTTAGAGCTAAAAAAAATGGCATCTCAAAGTAATTTTGACTATATTAGTAATCTCTTTCCTACCTATTATATACCGATTTTTCTTAATAACCATGCACGCCCTAAAGTTTGAATAGTAATTCATTCTATTTTTAATTGGGAAATATTTAAATCGGTTTAAAATTTGCATAAACATATATTAAGATGAGAAAGATTCTATTATTATCAGCAATTTATTCCTTACTATTATTCTCTTGTGGATCAGACGACAGTAACCCTATTCCCACTCCTACTAAAACAGTTTATGGTCAATTTGAAGTGCAAGCTGATAATTCAATAATAATGACGGGGAATGTATCTGCAGCAACTGCAAGTGATCTCGAAGAATTAATTCTTGACCACGCAGATGCAAAGCTGATTATAATGAAAAATTGCAGTGGTGTACATCTAAATGAGGCTACACTTGAGGCTGCCAGATTGGTGCGTTCTGCAAAAATGGATACACATCTTGCTGCTGACGGAGTTATTTCAAGAGGCGGCTTAAACTTTTTTATTGCTGGAATTAATAGAAGTGCAGATACTGGTGGACAAATGGCTGTGAGTTCCTGGAAAGATGAAATGGGAAATGAAGCTACCTCTTACGGTTTTGGCGATAATGCCCATTTAAACTATTTAAATTTTTACGCAGAAATGGGTTTCCAATGGTTGGAAGCTTCTGACTTTTATTTCTTTTCTATTCAAGCTGCGGACTCCAATAATTTGTTTTTCCTGACGGATGACCTTATTGCAAACTATAGGCTTTTGACGAATTAAGTCGAATGTTTTTGTTCAATTTCGAATGATTAGTAGCCCTATAAATTGGGTACGGAACCTGCCACTTCTATCGTCACAATAAATTAAAATCAATTTGTATTGGGACAAGAGATTTGATAACAAAGAAAAATGGAGTTGTCAAAGCCTTTTTGTTTTTAATAATAATAAAAAACGGCTGCTTACTTATTGTTCCAAATATAATTTCAAGTTTTTTCACTTTCACAATCTTGGCTTAAAAAAGTCCAAAATAATGTAGCTCTTAAAAAACTACTGGCGCTTTTATTGCGTTCATCATACTTAAGCTATAATAAAATGACAAAAGTTGACGAACTCATAAGCCACATAAGCTTAGAGCAAATTGAAGAAAATATATTCAGAGGAGCCTCTAAAGAAATAGGCTCTAAAAGAGTATTTGGAGGGCAAGTACTGGCTCAAGCGCTTAGAGCTGCCACTCAAACCGTTCCTTTGGAGCGTAAAGCCCATTCCTTGCATGCTTATTTTATCCTTCCTGGTGACACGGCAGCTCCTATTATCTATAATGTAGATAGGACCCGAGATGGCAAAAGTTTCACAACCCGAAGAGTTAGAGCAGTTCAGCATGGCCAAGACATATTCGTTATGGCTGCCTCCTTTCAAAAAAGACAGAATGGATTTGACCATCAAATTCCAATGCCTAATGTTCCTGATCCAGACGCTCTTATAACAGACCAAGAACTCGCAGTTAAATTTGGAGATGCTGTACCCGAAGCAGTTTTAAGAATGCTTAGAGAAAGACCTATCGAATTTAAACCTGTTGAGATTCCCGATCTTTTGACCAGAGTCAAAAACATGCCTTTCCAACACGTTTGGCTTAAAGCAAAAGGATCCATTGACGAAGATCAAAGCATGCACCAACAAGTGCTCGCCTATGCTTCTGATTATAATTTGTTGACAACAGCCATGCGCCCTCATGAAGTATCTATTATGGATGTGCAATTGGCCAGTTTAGATCATGCCATGTGGTTTCACAGAGATTTTAGAGCAGATGAATGGTTGCTCTATGCGTTAGAAAGCCCATCTGCCTCCAATTCACGAGGATTTACTAGAGGAAATGTATTTACTAGAGATGGGAAATTGGTTGCCTCTGTGGTACAAGAGGGGCTTATTAGGATGAAGAAGTGATTTATTGAACATTCGAGCATTCGAATAACCAAACATTCGAACATTCGATTGCTTGGTTATTCGGTTATTCAATATTAATATTTCAATTTGAATTCTACTCTTCTATTTGCTCTTTTTCCTTCTTCAGTAGCTTGATCTACGCCAGGAAGAGGTCTTGTTTCGCCAAATCCTTTTGCTATGATCCGACTGGCATCAATACCGCTATCAATCAAGAATTTTTTGCAAGCTTCAGCTCTGGCAAAAGACAGATCCATATTCTTTTGGGGATCTCCAGCATTATCTGTGTAACCATAGATTAAAACAGAAGCTTGAGCTCTTTTTTCAAGAATATCTTTCAAGCCAATCAATCTTCTGGTTGAAGCTCTTTCCAGATTAGAGGTGCCTGTTGCAAATTGGATGTCTCTAATTTCCTGCAAATAAGCTTTTTCCTCTTTGGTAATCATTGGACAACCATCGTTTAGTTTACTGCCTGCTTCTTTAGGACATTTGTCATTGGGATCATAAACACCATCTCCATCCGTATCTGGAGGGCAACCTGTAGGTGAATCCCATGCTAAATCAGGGCAATTATCCTTATTATCTGGTACACCGTCTTTATCTTTGTCAAATGGGCATCCATTGTTGGCAATAGGTCCTGCGGTTCTTGGGCATTTGTCCTTTTCATCCGCTACTCCATCTCCATCTCTATCAATAGGACAACCATCATTCTCTACTACACCAGCGACTTCTGGACATTTATCATTTTCATCAAAAACCCCATCACCGTCAGTATCTGGTAATGTTTCAACAACAGCAGGAATTAAAGATGCTTCTGCCACATTAAGGTTTACTTTATCTCCACGAAGGAAACCAAATCCAAAAAGGGAAATAAAAAATATTACAACCGCTAAGGCTATAAAAAAATCGTCTCTATCTCTTTTGGATTTAAAATCTAGAAGGTTGTTCAACATAAGTATAAGTGTTTTGGCTATTCTATCTATTAAAGACTGATATCACCATGGGAAGTAACTTATTATAAGGTAAAAGTAGGAAAATATTCTATTTAGTTGTCTAAAGTGAGCTCTGAGCCTATAAATAATTAGTGAAAATAGTACTCCTTTTTAAAGTTCTATCCTATTTAAAGTACTGAAATTGAACACATGATTTATTTTGAAAATAAGGCAATTAATACTTGCTGGAGCACATTGCAATGCCTTTAGCTTAAAATAGCATTGCTTTTATACCTAGAAATACATATTTAGTAAACTCAAGTAAAATAATTAGATATAACAATATAATTGTAGAAAAATATTTTTCTGTTAGCGCGTGTATTTAAATGTCGTTTGAAATTGCTTTAAAATCCAAAAAACATCAATTCTATTATCAGTTTTTGCAAATCCATTTTCCACATATAAAATTTCATTTATCTGTTAGTCTAAAATTTCATCAAAGTCAGAATTCGTTCCTTGTCACAAATAGTTAAGAAACAAATTTTACTGGCAACAAAATTGGTCTTAAACTTACATCACTACTTTAATCTATAGTATTATGAAAGAGATATTTATTATTTTATTGTCCATGATGACAATTCTTCTACCTTCTGCAGTTAACGGCCAATCCGAAATTTGTTGGAACAGAATAGATGACGATGGAGATGGAACTGTTGATTGCAAAGATCAAGATTGCTTCGATTACAAATATTGTTTTGATTGCGATGGTAGTTTACATGTAACTTTTGACAATCAATTCATTGGAACTTTTGATCCAGACAGAGGTATATATCGAGATGTAACGGTCCTAAAGAGTATTTCTCAAGTTAATGGCATAGCGCTTAATTCAAGTGATGGACATCTTTACGCTTCTGCTATTCTTAGTAATTCCAAAAACGAATTGGTGATCATTGGAAAAGATGGGACAATAAAGAAGCTAGGACTTAGCTTACCATCAAGTGAAGTCTATTTCATGGGGAGTATAAATGAAAAGAATGAACTCTTTCTTGGCAATTATGATTCTAACATTCTTAAAATAGATCTGAGTCAGTCTATTCTACAGGTTGTGGAAACAAACATCCCATACCCGGGAGGGACAGATTTTGCCTTTAGCAAAATAGATCAAAAATTATACGCCTTATCAAATGAAAATAAATTAATTCAAATTAATGTTCAAGATGAAGTGGTGACTGCTTTTCCACTTATTGGAACTATAAATGCTGATAATGGATATTATGGTGGAGCATGGTCAACAAATGATGGCGGATTATTTTTTGTCAATGGAACATCTGGCAAAATTTATTCTATTGATATTGACACCAAAGTTGCTACACAAACCACCAGCGCCTCTGGAAATTTAAATTTCCTCGATGCAGGAAATTGTATCGATGCAAACTCACAAATTGAATTTGAATGTAACAACGGAATAGATGATGACGGCGATGGTCTAGCTGATTGTCAAGATCCTGATTGTATAAATTCTAATAAGTGTCTCATAGAAATATGTAACAATGGAATCGATGATGACAATGATGGATACATTGATTGTTCCGATTCTGAATGTTTTTATCTAGATGCTTGTTTTGAAATCTGTGACAATGGAATCGATGACAATAACAATGGCTTCATAGATGAAACAGATGAATATTGCAATACAACTAGTGGTAATACGGGAGGATTAGAAAGCAATAGTCGACTTATGGATGCAATAGCAAATAGGCATATTAATAATAGGAAAACGAATTACAAGCCGACGTCTTTTCCAATTTTACAAAATCAGCCAATCTCAGCAAGAGATGCTAGGAGTAAAATTGATATGAGTATGTTTATTCCAGTAGATGCCATTCCCGAAACTGTAACTAAAATAAGTACGCCTATTGATCTAATAGACATAACCAATGCAACTGAAGTTTTTACATCAGATATATTTCAAGGGGAAAGAAGAATGGCCACGATGATGATTTTGAGAACTGAAAATGATGTTTATGAGCATTCGAAAACAATATGCGATAGGCTTGATGGCGCTCAAATTAAAGAGATTTCTACCATTTTTTATCAGGACAAGCAGTTGATCCTTTCTGAAATTATCCAGGCAAATGGACGCAAGGAATTTGCACTTTCTTTTACTGCTCATTTTGATGACAATGGAGCGCACATTGAGAATCACTGGGTAAAAGATAGGTATTCAGTAAAAGAAGAAGTGTTTAATTTTCAAATTTGGTCAAATACAATTGGCAACTTAATCACATTAGTTGAAGAAACTTTTGATAGAATTAATACATACAGTGAGATAACAAGTATTGAATCTTCTACTCCACCACGAGTGTTTATTTCTCATGGTAAATTAAATAACGGAAAACTTGAACTATTTGTAATTAATAAAAATGCAAGTAAGCAGATTGACCTTGTTGGAGCAAAAGCTGAAACCGAATTGAGTGACTTAGTTAATGTGCAAGAATCTTTTGAGATCGACGGCACGGTAAAATCTACCTTAATTTATGATTTAGATGATGACTTTAATATAGGATTCAGAATAAAAACCGAAAATGGAGATGTGGACGATGTATTTTTTGCGGATGGCAAATGGGGAATTAATTCCGAAGAAAACGAAGTACTCATTGATGAATATTCAATTTCAAAAAGTGAATTCATTGATGAAGAAACAGAATCTTTTAAAGTCAGAAGAAACATCTCTTTTTCTGCAAAAGCAAAAGGTACGTTCTCAATATATAGAAGTTTAAATCCCAAGTTCAACCCAGTCAATTTAGATAGGTTCCAGCAGATGAGCTTCGTAGCAAGTGGAAATGCTGTACTAGATGTTGTGTTAGTATCAGGAGATGTATCTAATTGGGAAGATCAAGCAAAAGCTACCATCATTTTAAATCCAAAAGAACATAACTTTAATCTTAGGAAAGAAGATTTTCAAAGTAAAGAAGTTATTGATTGGACAAAAATTGAGACCATTCATTTTATAAATAACAACCCTTCAAATATTGATCAAGATGTAAATTTTGAAATAAAGAACATTACGTTCAATAATTTACAAAAGGGTCAGTATTCATCCGATAAAATTGAAGAAGGTCATTTAAAGATTCAACCAAATCCTATGACTAATACTGCTAGGATAATAGTTCACGGTATGGATGAAACTCCATTTACTATGAGCATAGTAAATAGCGTAGGAAAAATAATCAGACAAGAAGAAGGAATATTACTAAAAGGTTTAAATAATTTCAATTTAACCAAGGAGCACAGCATGATTCCTGGAGTTTACTTTGTTCAACTATTAACAACAACAGGTAAAAGCTATCAAGGAAAGTTCTACATAGAATAATTAAATGCTGTAATTACGCACAAATTCAGTACACCTAACTATCCCAAAAAACAACCAATAACAATGTTATAAGACTAATGCTTTGCAATTAGCAAAAAAAATATTGAGGTATGTTAGATAGAATAATAAATAAATTTGGAATCGC
>CALIIW010000105.1 GCA_938018185.1 uncultured Saprospiraceae bacterium | reverse complement strand
AAAAAATACTATCTCCTACGGTTTAAAATGATTCCAACCCTGTGCTTTAATCGGATGTCTATTTCCACCTTTTGTATTTAATATTATGCCTTCACTTTCATCGACAACCTCCCCTGCTATATAAATGTCTGGCATGTATTTTACCTTATCTAAATCTTTTGGATTTACCGTGAAAAGCAATTCGTAATCTTCCCCACCTGATAGTGCACAAGTGATCGGGTCTATCTTAAAGTCGATGGCTTGTACTTCTGTTTCTTGTTTGATTGGGACGCCGCTTTCTTCTATAAATGCGCCTACACCAGATTGGGTGCAAATATGGAAAATCTCAGATGCTAAGCCATCAGAAATATCTATCATAGATGTTGGTACTAGGTCAGACTTTCGCATTACCTCAATCAAATCTTTTCTCGCTTCTGGTTTTAGTAGTCTTTCTATTAGATAAGTTTCTTTGCCTAGGTCGGGCTGAATATCAGGGTGCTCTAAAAATATCTTTCTTTCTCTTTCTAAAATTTGCAAGCCAAGATAAGCAGCGCCTAGATTTCCTGTGATGCAAAATAGATCTCCGACTTTTGCGGTATTCCGGTAAACGACTCTGTCTCGCTCCCCTTCGCCTATTGCCGTTACACTTATGATCAATCCTTTTGGAGAGGAGGTCATGTCGCCACCTATCAAGTCAACATCGTAACGTTCACAAGCCAGCTTGATACCTGCGTATAATTCTTCCATGGCTTCCACTGAAAATCTATTGGAGATTGCAATAGAAACAGTGATTTGTTTAGGTATGCCATTCATGGCATAGATGTCAGATAGATTTACAACCACTGACTTATAACCAAGGTGCTTTATTGGCGTATACATCAAATCAAAATGGATGCCTTCCACAAGCATGTCAGTAGTCACTAATGAAAGTTTGTCTCCTCCATTATCAATCACTGCAGCATCATCTCCAATGCCATAAGCGGTGGATGCATTCTTGGATTTAAAATCTTTCGTTAGGTGTTCTATCAAACCAAATTCTCCAAGCTCATTTACGTCGGTTCTTTTACTGGTATCCTCTTGCATCAAGTAAAAATTTAAAGTACTTTTTTAAATATTTTTAATCGCATCAACTTCATTCGTTAAATCTACAAACTCCTGAACACTTAAACTTTCAGGTCTAGCATTAAACCTTTTGTCTTTCAAGATTTCGTGATCCGGAATAATAGTTTTCAAACAATTGCGTATCATCTTTCTCCTGTTTCCAAAACTTGCCTTCACTATAGTTCTGAAGAGTTTTTCATTTTTCAAATTAAGAGGGGTCACTCTCTTTGTCATTTTGATAACAACAGAATCAACTTTTGGAGGAGGGATGAATGCGGTAGGCGGCACTTGAAATATTAATTCTCCTTTGTAGTGTAATTGTGCCAACACCGATATAACCCCATATTTTTTGGATCCTTCTTTTGATACAATTCTTTCGCCAACTTCTTTTTGAAACATCCCAACCATTTCAGGAATAAGATCCTTGTACTCAAGCATTTTGAAAATTATTTGAGAAGAGATGTTGTAAGGATAGTTGCCAATCAAAAGAAACGATTGGCCATCAAACATGGCATTTAGGTCTGTTTTGAGAAAATCCTCCTGAATTATCTCCAAATTTGGAAAGTTCTTATTCAAAATCGGAATCATATCTCTATCCAACTCTACTACTTTGAGGTTTATGTCCTGTTTGAGTAGGTTTTTGGTCAGCATACCACGACCAGGGCCAACCTCCAGGACTCTATTGATCCCTAGAGATTTAGACAGGCTTGAAGCTATATTCATAGCCAAGATTTCGTCCTTTAAAAAATGTTGTCCGAATGATTTTTTTGCCTTCATAATTAGAGCAACAAAGGTAAGTTTTTGTGTCAATTAAAATGAAAGACTATGCTTTATCAGAAACTAGGCTTCGCTGTCATAGGCTAAAGCCTTCAAATTAGGCCTTTAACCCATATATCTGTTATATTTCTTTATATTTGCGAATCGTTTTGAGGCCTAAAACGTAGAAAATCATATAGATAAGTGGATTAGGGAAAAACAAAGCCTAATATCACAAAATGAAGATAGAATGAATACCAAAATAAAAGTAGTTCGTTCTTTAAAAGCTAATAGTGATCTTATCATTTTGGCAGAAAAGAATAAGCTGAATTGGACAAAATCCTACCTCAATAAAGAAGATAGCGATTATGTTAAAAAAGCAGCAAAGGAAGATATAAATCAGATTATTTTCCCAAAAGCGGATAGAATCATTGTCATCCAATTTTTGAAGAAGGTTAAATCCCTTCCAGAAACAAGAGAGGATGCAAGAATCTCAGGTTCTGAGATCTTACCTAAGTTAGAACATTACCGCATTAAGAATGTCACGATTGTAAATGAAAGGACGAGTAACCATGTCTTAGATTTTGTAGAAGGTTTGATCCTAAGCAATTATCAATTTCTGAAATACTTTAATGACAAACAAGAAAAGAAAAACGCATTAGAAGAAATTCAGTTAATGGAAGGCTTGGCTCCTAAAAAGGAAATCGACCATTTACTTTCCGTTGTTGAAGCTGTTTACACTTCTCGAAATTTTGTCAATGAACCGCTTTCTTATCTCACAGCAGAGCAGATGAGTAAGGACATTGTGAAGTTGGGCAAAAAGCATGGCTTTAAAATTCAGGTTTTCGATGAGAAGAAAATCAAGGCGATGAAGATGGGCGGATTGATTGCTGTCAACAAAGG
>CALIIW010000104.1 GCA_938018185.1 uncultured Saprospiraceae bacterium | reverse complement strand
GAATTATTTTCATCATCGCAGGCTGAGATGTTTACATAACCGCCAGCTTGATCCAAACTTTTAAATTTTTCATTATCGCTGGTTTCATACTCGCAAGCTCCATGGTCACAAATAACTAAGAATCCATTATCGAAACAATCGTCTTCGATGACCTCTGAATTATATGTTGCTATCATTAAACAACCTTCACTACCCCATAATTCTTGTACATAAATAACTAAGACCTCACCAGTTTCAGTAGTCCCTGTGATTCCTAAGTGGTTTACATTCGCATCGCTGGTATAATTCATTTCTGCTACGATTGATTCTTGTGTGACAGAATAATCTTGACCTTCTAGGGTCCAAGTTAATGTGTCGATAATAAGTTCTTCTTGGACAGTTGTATCGTCAGAACAAGAGCAAATACAAAAGAAAAGTAATAGAGGAATTGAAATATGTAGTCTATTAATCATGCGGATTTTTTTATGTTAATATAAGTATACCTTTTATGCTTGATAATGTCAAGTTATAGGAGGAGTTGGATAAGTAGTTTTTGAGGAATTGACTTGTAGGTGGCTTATTGAGTGGAGGATATTTCTTTGAAGTCTGGAGACTTCAAAGAGCATCTGGAGACTTCAAAGAGCATCTGGAGACTTCAAAGAGCATCTGGAGACTTCAAGAGCATCTGGAGACTTCAAAGAGCGTCTGGAGACTACAAAGTGCATTAGGAGACTTCAAAGTGCGGGGCGGTGGGTGAAGTATTAAAAAAAGTAAGGCACATAAGAATAAACCTATGTGCCTTTGAATGAAGTAATAGACTTCATTTAAACCAACTAAAAATCGTCAATCAATTTCTTTTTCATTTTTTGAAACTCCTCGTCTGTTATAACACCAGAAGCTTTTAACTCACCCAATTCTTTTAACTTGGCAATTGGATCTATGTTATCACTGACCGCTTGAGCCGTGTTGTTTGGTTTGTCATCTATAATCAGTTCTTCATCTTCAATTTCTATGATGTCATCAACTATTCCAGTAGCAGTTTCTTTGATATCATCTACAACAATAGAAGCAGATTCTTCCATGTCCGCCATTTTCTCTTTAGACCACTCTTTTGCTTGTTCTTTGCCCTTTTCAAATTTTTCCTTGTAGGCATTCTTAACTCTATCTGGATCAAAGTCTAAGATGGTCCCGCCTGACTCAAAATGCTTTTTAAAAACTTCTCCTAAAGCATAAGTCGAAGCACCTGCAAACATAGAAACGGTCACACCGCCTATGATAGAGCCGATACCTGGTATCAACTTAATAATTGATCTTGCACCAAGTCTTGCTAAAGTAGAACTTGTTAATGAGGTTACAATTGCTTTACCTCTTGTCTCTTCATAATCTATTTCATATACTTTGCAGAGTTGTCTAATCATGTCCAGCTGTAAAGCTGATACTGCAAATATGTCTGCTATTAGTACAGGAATTAATCCTGCCCCCATTGACCATATGGTATGGTTTCTAATGATGTTATCTGCCAGGCTTGCCTTTTGACTACCTGGGTTGGAGTTTTTTCCCATAATAGTGTCTTTTAAAGTTTCGACTATTTTTTCTTTAATCTTGTCTTTCATATTCATGACTTTTCAAATTATACTTTAAAATACGTTGAAGCTTGGAATAAAGTGTCCTTTTTTAGATTATAATGTTGAAATATTCGATGAATTAAGGATTTTGTTGATGGTTGAACGTTGTTTGTTGATAGGAATGGAAAGAAATTGGCTGTTTGTTGATCCCAAATAGTCCAAAGGACTCCAAAAGTGCATGCCTTGAAAAAACATAAAATGCAAAAGTTTGCTCTAAACTTTTACATTTTACATTTCGCGGTTTTACATTTTGCGGTTTAACTATATGTTTTGATTCTCAAAAAAAACAATCCCTACTTCTCCACCTTAATCCGCTCCCCTTCCGAGTGACTTGTAAACTCTGGTGCATACATACTCTGTATCGTCGTAATCCCGTTTGAAAAATCTCCTTCGTGAAAAACACGAAGCGGGTATTCAAAAACGTAAGTCCCCTTTGGCAAATAATCGAAAAAGAAATTCGTACTTATATCTTTTGTGCTTTCATAATATCCTAAACCACCCTGCCATTTGTATTGACTGATAACGTTTAATGGTTCTAAACCTGCGGCACGCATGTCTTTCATGTGGATGTATTCCATATCACGATCTACTCTGAGCTCGATACGGATCATCAACTTCTCTCCTACTTTCAATCCTTCTCCGTCTGGTAAAGCTTCTAATTTAGCGCCGGTGTCGGTTTGAACTTCTTTGAAGATGCTCTTCTTCAACTGCAAAGGTGTTTTTTCAAATCCGGTGATCTTATCGAGTTGTTCAAAATATTGCCAGTAGGCAGAACCCCAGGCTGCGACAGAATTTTTATTGTCGACCTTTATGGTATTCATTTCCGTATTGTAAGTATCCCAACTATGCTTAAAGTATCCAGTACCTGCTTCTGCGTTTGCTTGACTAGTAGCTAGCTCTTTATTAAGCTGTACGTTTGTAAAAGTCACCTCCACTGGCTTGGACTCCATGATCCAATTGTCTCCACTTAATAGCAAAGCATAAACTGCAGCTGAAGTCGCTTTAGTTGTTTTCCAATTGTTAGTCTGCTTATTTTTCAATAACCATAACTTTAACTCGTCCACTGATTTTGCATCTTCTGCTACTTCCTCAAAAACTTCTATCATTAAGGAATGAGTCTCGATTGGCAATTGATACCAGTAGTAACCTGTGTTATATTTCCAAAACATGCCCAGCTCTTCATGCTGCAAGGCACGCTCTTTTAAAGAGGCAATTATCCCAGCTGCATTATCCGCATTTCCATTTCTATGGAAAGCCAAAGTCAACATGCCTTGCTCATACAAGCCACGTTCGACCCATTGAGTCTTTGCAAGTTCTATGTAGTGATTAAAAGCTTTTTGTGCACCAGCACTCATCGGTATCTGATTAAAGAATGACCTGGTGTACATGTAATGGATTACCATATTACTCATGTACTTTTTTTGATCGCTTTTCAACTTTCGAAAGTACTCGTCAAATCTATCATCTATGTAGCTAATAGCAGCAGGCAATATTTGATCTAAAGCTTGATCGGCTTGGACATCAGGATTTTTAGATGCCGTTCCATAAGATCCTATTGGTACGCCTAAGGCTTTCAAATGCCCAAAACCTTCCACAAGGTATTGAGTGATGTACCAAGAATCTCTTCCTCCCGGGAACCAAGAAAAACCTCCGTTTGAAAGTTGTCTTTCTTTTATTTTTGCTACAGCTTGATCAAATTCATAGCTCATTTTATTTAAATCAAAGAGCAAGCCTATGTTCTGTTTTTGCTGTTCTTCTGATTGCGCATCTAGTACCCAAGGAGTCTCTTCAAGTAGCGCCGATTTTAATTCCTGGTTTTTAGAAAGATTGCTTTTCATTGCATCGGTTCCTTTCCAAGATTCAAAAATACGCTTGACTTTTGGATGCGCATTAGCGACATGAGATGCCAAAGCGTTGGCATACATTCTATTAAATATTTGCTCCGTACAATCGTAAGGATACTCCATCATATAAGGCAATGCTTGTACGGCATACCATGCTGGGTTGGAAGTGAATTCAACACTATAATTATAATGTTGCAAAGTTGATGAATTGTTTGCCTTCATAGATTCAAAAACAAAAGTCTTGTTTTCTCCAGCTCTAACTGGCAATGGCATCGTCTCTGTGACTAACATCTTGTTTGGCAAAACAGGCAAAGCAGATTCTTCTCCATCGCTCAATGCTCCTGCCTCAACAATTACCCTATGTACTAAAGCAGTAGTCATATCTGATGGAATTTTCAAGTCCCAAGCTAAGCCTGAAGATGCGCCTACAGGAATATCAAATTTCACTTTAGCTGCTGCTTCGCTCATTAAACTAGTCACTGGCTTCATGCTTAAAGCATCATAGAACGTCAAGGTCGCTATTCCACTAAGGGGCTTGTCAGAAAGATTGATCACCTTGGCAGAATAGGTAATGTTGTCATCTTGCCTAAAGAATCTTGGTGCATTTGGTTGAACCATCAATTCCTTTTGTGTCACAACTTCTTTTTCGGTCAAACCGAATTTTAAATCTTCTGTATGTGCAAAACCCAAGAATTTCCACTTGGTTAAAGCTTCATTCATTTTGAACTTTAAAATGATGTCTCCATTTTCATCTGTATGAAGATCAGGGAAAAAGAAAACTGTTTCGTTTAAGTTTGTTCTGACCAAAGGTGGTTTAGCGCCCGTTTCTGAATCTTTGCTTTCATCTTTAGAAGTAGTTTCAAAATCTCCATCAATAGCATAGTTCCCTCCTACGGAATCTGCCATTGCCATAGATGTTTCTTTTACAGAACCTGCATTTCCAGATCGCATTGATTTTTTTTTCTGTGCTTTCGGAGCTGAAGACACCTCCATCTCGGCTGATTCTTCCATCATCATGACCTTTTCTTCTCCTCTCCATTGATTGCCACCCCACCAGTTGAATCCAAACCAGTCAAGCATTCTATATTGCTTGTATGTATCTTTGTGACGATCATTATCATAGCGACTTATCATGTTCGCCGTTTTTGCCATAAATCCTTCAAATTGCGACCTTGAAAGCCTTGATGAAAAATTTGGATAAAAAGAAGGCAGCCATTCGTTTTTAGTGAATTGATCCAATGAAGCATCATACATCGCTCCTACAAATTCTGCGGCTACTTTGTCTTTCTTCGGTCCTGATATTTTTATCTGCCAAGTTTCTTCTTGGCCAGGTAATAACTTATCTCTGAAAGTTCCATAAGTAATTTTAAGTTCTTTATTTGACCATGGAACTGTGACTCGCTGAGAAGTTCGTTCTACCCTATTAGAATATATGTGCGTCAAGTGATAATAAAAATCACCGCGATCTTCTTCATTCACTTCTATGGTCAATTCATCTGGCCCAGAGATAGTTTTCCAAAAACGCTTCACAATTGCATTTTGCTTTTCGATCTCTATCAATACATGGGCTGGCTCTAAGCCTGAATTCATATATAGATTTACTGTTTCTCCTGGCTCGTAAGTTCCTCCTTTTTCAAAATGCCAAAAACTTTTTGTTTCGGGCATTACTTTTTTATTCTTATCAAAAGCAGTAAAATATTTAACGACTTCTAAGTCCGTTCCATTTTTATCTTTACTCTTGAAAGTAAGTCTATACTGTCCAGCTCTTAGATTTTTAGGCAGCTCAAAACTAGACTTCTCTTTAGTATTCACTTCTTCTTTTAGAAATTTTGTATCTATTGATAAGGAACTTAGTTTTTCAGAATCTTTAAAGGAATATTCTGGGAAGTATTTTTCGAAATCTTCATTACTAAAAATGGCATTATCAGGAATATTCCAATATCTCTTTCTGTATATTTTTTCTGGCGAATTTAAACGATCTATTAAAAGTGTCCCTTCTACAAATTCTTCCGAACCATTTAAGTTTTTTCCACTTATTTTGAGGCTTGATGCTTCATCCAGATTTATTTGTTCTTTTATCTCCACATCAATTAGCAAACTCACATATCCTGCTTTCAAGACTGTTTGCGTACTTCTAGTCTCACCAGAATTGTCTGTCACATCCGCATAAATAGTGTAGTTAAAAATCGGCTTCTTGTCTGCAGAAACAGATCGATCTGGTAGCAATTCAAAATCCACTTCAAATTTTCCTTCTGCATCTGTTTTGGTCGATCCATTTTTAATGACCATCGGTGCCTGTCTTCTATAAGACCAATAATATCTCCAATAAGGAAAACGGTAAGAACGTTCTATCCGATAGCTCACCGAGGCACCATCAATTGGATAGGCAGCCAATGCTTTGGCTTTTCCACTTACACTTACTTTTTCATTTAGATTATACTCCCCTTCTATTTTGTCAAAGTTTACTTCAAATTTAGGACGTTTGTACTCTTCTACCTGCAAAGACTTCGAGGAAGATCCCACTTGAATTTGCATCCTTCCAAGCATTCCTGTGGATGGCGTTGTAAAACTTCCTTGTACGGAACCAAAAGAAGTAGTTCGCAAACTAAGTTTTTCTACCTCTTGGTAATTTGCATCTTTGAAGATGACTTCCACCTCTTGATTTTTCGCTAGACTTGGCTTGTCCTTCCCATTGCTATTATACACCAAAGCCTTGAAGAATACCTTTTGGCCCGGTCTATAAATGGCACGATCAAGGAAAAAATAGACTTGCTGTCTTGACCTTGCTTCATTACGTGCGTTTCTAGCATAGACGGCTCTCTCGAGATCCAAAACATCTTCTCCAAAAGTAATTACCGGAGTGAATCGGCCATTCTTGGTTTTAGGAACTATGACAAATCCATTCTTATCTGAGTATTCTGTTTTGAGTAAAGAACGAGTCATTTTTCTTGACCGGTCTTCATATTTATCTTCATAAAAATCAACCTTCACTTTTTCCATTGCTGCCCCCGTTTCCCTGTGTATCATCACAAGTTTTTGCTCCCCATAGGTATTGTCATTTTTCAAATAAGAAATATTTGAAACAGCAAAGTCAACGTGATAGGTTTGTGATCCTTCAAATTCGAAATTTGGACTAGCGGAAGTCAACAAAGTATACATCCCAAAGTCAAGTGGATCAATTTTATACTCTATACTATGCTGATCAAAATCCTCCAGGTTAGGAAGATTCAAACTAAAACTTTGAACAGCTTTCAGGTTATTTAAAAAATTAAGTCTGTTATTATATTTTACCTTTGTAAATCTCTTTCTTTCCTCTACAGACATCTTAATAACTTTAAAATATGCCTTACTGATATTTCTATATTCAATTAATGAAAGTAGATTTTCATTTGGTAGGTAAATATCCTCAACTCTAACTGTTAGATGCTTTCGCTGAATCTGTAGTAAGAGGTTGTGACAATTTGCCCCTCCTGTAGACTTCGGATATTTATCAATTGCTTTCTTACAAATTTGAAAAGATTTATTAAGGTATTTTTTTTCCTTATTATCATAATGTGCACTTTGATAATAAGACGCTAAGAGAAAAGCGACATCAGCGTATCCCGCATTGGTTTCATTTGCTGTAAGCAAGGCTTCCAATCTTTCTTTGTAAAGTTTATCTTTCTCAGGGTGTACAGAAATATTATTTACAAATTCAAGGCGTTTCAAATTAGCATCGAGTAAGGCTGATGGCTGATTTTCATTTTGCCTGTAGGCCAATAAATCCTGAAACAATAAAATGCTTTGATAAACCTGTGAAGATTCATCTTGGCTTTTAAAATCATGATTAATAAATTTTTGCAAATCACCAAAAGCTTCCTTTTGATCGACATAGAATTTGTAAACTGGTTCACTTAAATAAGAGTTTGCTTTAGCAAAGTGATCTAAACTTCTGTGCATTAAAAAATCATACAAGCTCGTTCTTAGTCCTTCTACCTTTTTAGGTGTTGTCATAATGTCTTCAAAGTCATCAATCTTCACCTTTTGTGTTGCTTTGTCCGAAATAGACTTTCTATAATAAAGATTTGAAGCTTTGACAAAATCTTCTGCTGCCCAGGTACGCATGTCTTCTGGTGTACTATTTCCAATCTTAGTTCTCGAATTAATTTGGTAAGAATAGTTATTGAGGTAGTTATTATACATCTCCCCGAGCATAGACTCCAAAACAGAAGCCACTGGGAATTTTGCTCTTGCAATTTCACTTTTAACAGCCTCAATGGCTAAAAAATAGCCATCTTCATTCAAGCTGCTGTTGTAGTTCTCTCTATAAATGATGCATTTTACAAGTTGAGCTGGGTTATTTTCTGACAGCGCTCTTTGATAAAGGGCTTCCACTTTTTCCTTCGCAGACTTGATCAAGCCCTTTTGCTCTAGTTCCTTTATTTCTTTCCATTCTTTATCGTAAGAATCGTTTATGTAGTTTGACATCTCTGTTTTTGCTTTTGAATGATCAGAAGTACTTAAGTTTCCTGAAAGGCACAAACACATGCTAAACATTAGCGCAATAAATGATTTCATATTAACTCCTTTTATGATTAGATGAATTTATGCGAGGAAATGCACAAAAATAGTCAAATATGTTAGACCTTTTGGAAGCTATGGTCTATAAAGTAAGGAATTCAGACTTATTGAGTTGATTGATACTCAGGCAACTAGTATCGAAGAATTTTCAAAACATAGACAACAATAATCAATATTATGATTACACAGAGAAAGACAATGAGCTCAGCATTTTCAACACCTTTTAAACTAGTAAGCAACTTATAGCCCATGGAGCTAAGAAAAGCTATCAATAAGAAAAAACCGAAAATCTGCTTAAAAGGCATGTGTTTTAATTTGAAACTCTCTATTAAGTATCAAAAAACAATCCAAGGCTGCATAGAGTTTTGTTGCTAAGAAGATTTTTAGAATATTGAGCTAAGATTCCCAACATATAAGGGTTTTGAATTATATTGTGGATAAAGAAATGGTTTATTAAGTTATCTGATTATTCGGTATATATTCTACCAAAAGTATAATCATGGTGTTCCAATAAACTAGCTCTATTTTCAAATCAATGGTAAAAGTAAGGAAAGCCTTGAAGTAGCTTTCTTGAGATTACTACCATTTTTATTATTTAATCCAAGCATATCTATCCTTCCAAATTTATGAAAATACTACATACTGCAGACTGGCACATAGGGAAAATGCTGCATAAGTATCCACTTTATGAGGAGATGGAATTATACATCGCATTTCTTCTAGAAACCATCAAAAAAGAAAAAATAGACCTCCTTTTAGTATCAGGCGACATATTTGACAGTTCGAATCCAAGCATTCGTGATAAACAAATGTATTTCAATACGATAATTAAACTTTATGAAGCTGATATCAGGGTAATTATCACTGGAGGAAACCATGATTCTATTGGTGAATTGAATGCCCCTAAAGAGGTCCTTTCCGCTATCAACACCACTGTTGTTGGTGGGGCTCCTGATAATATTGAAGATCAGATCATTGAAATTACCAATGAAAAAAATGAGCTGGAGGTAGTCATTCTTGCAGTCCCTTTTCTGCGAGATAGGGATCTAAGAAAAGATCAGGTAGGTAAAACTTATGAGGATCGTACAGCAGCGATTAAGGCTGGGATCAAAGATCATTACCAAAAATTGGCGGATATCTGCCAAGAAAAATATCCAAAACAAGCTGTAGTAGCTATGGGTCATCTATTTGCAGAAGGATCAAGTACTTCAGAAAGTGAAAGAGATATCCATGTTGGTAATCAAGCTGCTGTTAAGAGCACCATTTTTCCTGTTGAATTTGATTATGTGGCTTTAGGACATATTCATAGGCCACAACTTGTTTCTAAAAAAGAGCACATTCGTTATTCTGGCTCTCCAATTGCCTTGAGTTTTTCTGAGAAGGGCGATGACAAGTCCATGGAGATCATTGAAATTGAACAGCATAAAATAAAAGCGATTAATAGCATTGCCATTCCTAAGTATAGAAGTCTAGTTTCGATTTCTGGTAGCATGGACGAAGTGGAAAATAAACTTAGAAAGTATACCTCTGAGGATCCTTTACCTTCTTTTATTGAATTAAAAATAAAAGAGGAAACCTTTAGTGCTCTGACAATTTCAAAAGTCGAAGAACTGGTTTCTTCTTATCAAGACCATGATGTCTTTAAAATTTTGAAACACCAAAGCAGTTTTGAAAAGGGGCAACAAGATACGGCCTCTCTCTTTCAAGCCGGTTTGAGTATTGAGAACATCAGTCCAAAAGAAGTTTTTAAAAAAAGGCTGGAAGCTGAAGAACTCGATACTGAAAAACAGAATATACTTTTAGATGCCTTTCAAGAATTGTTAGAAGAAACTGAATAAAGATGAGAATACGAAAACTAGCCTTTAAAAATATAAATTGTCTAAAAGGGGAACATGAGATCAACTTTGATGAAGATCCTTTAAAGGATTCTGGAATCTTTGCCATTATCGGACCAACAGGCTCAGGAAAGTCAACCATCTTAGATGTAATCACACTTGCCTTGTTCAACAGGGTACCACGTTTTTCAAAAGCCATTTCAAAAGGAACTATTGAAGATGGAGGCACGGTGCTTACCCAACATACAAATGACGCCTTTGCCTCCATAGAATATATGGTCGACAATAAACTGTACACCTCAAGCTGGAAAATTAGAAAAGCAAATACTGGAAATTTGCAGGCGCTACATATGGATATATATGACCACTTAGCTGGTGCACATCTAGACATAAAGCCCTCGAAAGTTCCTGACAAAAATGAAGAAATAATAAAACTTGATTTTGATCAATTTGTAAAATCCATCATTCTCTCGCAAGGGCAATTCTCTAAATTTCTAAAATCTGATAAGTCTGAACGTGGCAAATTGCTTGAAAAAATAACTGGCTTAAAAATCTATAGGAAGCTTGGGGTAGCTGCTTTTCAGCGAAAGAAAAAAGCGAAAGAAAATGTAGATAGAATGATGGATAGAATTGGTTAAATTCAGCTATTGGAGGAAACTGAAATAAAAGAAATTTCTGATTCTATAGAAATCTATAAAAAACAGATTGCAGCGCAAGAT